>QBVV01000047.1 GCA_003284265.1 SAR116 cluster bacterium AG-313-A07 | reverse complement strand
TACCCATGGAGGGTATGCGTCCTCCTTATTGGACACGGCCATGGGCTGTGCCGTTCAAACAATTTGCCCCAAAGGTTATGGCTCTACAACTTTAGAATTGAAAGTCAACTTGGTGAAAGCTATCACAGACAAGGCGGGTGAATTAACAATTAAGGGCAAGGTATTGCATGCAGGCAAAACAACAGCGACGTCCGAAGCGACAATAGTTGATGCAGCTGGTAATCTTTTCGCTCACTCTACTTGCACATGCCTAAAGATAAAACTTCAGAATTAGTACTATAAAATATTTTACTCAATTATTATTTTTCACCATCTTGTGTGACTGCATAATCTGACCCTGAACAGGAAGCTCTGCTCTAAGAATTGTCCCAGATTGCGACTCAGTTATAAATAGTGACGAATTGTTTTCTCCCCCAAATACAATGTTTGTAGTCATCAATCCTTCGCAAGAACGGATACGATGCTGAGGTTGGCCCAAGTTATCAAAATGCCAGACGGTTCCCAATCCTGCATGAGATATTAATAGGCCACCTTCCGAATCCATTGCCAAACCATCTGGTCCTCCATGCCCTCCAGATAATTGAATATAGATGCTCACTTTGCTAGTGGATCCATCCGGAAGCAGTGGTACACGCCATGCGGCATTGCCGCGTGTCATCCCAACATATAATACACTCTCATCAGGACTGAGAACTAGCCCATTAGGACTAGGACCGTTTCCCACCAAAAGTTGCAGTTTACCATCTACTGTATATCGATACACACGTCCTGTAGGATCATGCATCCCCGTTTGTCCTTGATCAGTAAAATAGATATCTCCATTTGAAGCTAGGTGCAGATCGTTACATCCTCTGAAGCTTTCAGACCACCGATGGTCGATGATTGTCTCTACGTTTCCATTATCTGGATTAACCTTTATTATACCTTTTTTATAATCGGCTATCATTAGATAACCCTTATCGTCCACTTTCATCCCGTTCGGCCAACCATCATATTCAGCTATAATACTAAAGTCCCCTGAAGGAGAGATTTTGAAAATTTCACCATAAGGAATATTAACCACATATAGATTGCCACTTTTGTCAAACGTAGGCCCTTCAAGAAAACAATCTATATCGTGTCCAGGTCGATTGGCACCGCCCCAGGCAGGCCTCCCTCCAACACGCCTCAGTTTTTCCGGTACTCGGGCGAATACTTCGGTAGGGATATCTTTTGGTAGCGGATAAAGTGACATCGTTTGCTCCGGTTTTTACAGCCAATTCCTAAAAAGTTAGACTTTCTAAAATTATTTTTAGTTAGGGTCTTTAAATGTATATTCTGCCTACTCCTTAACTTAACGCATCTTCCAATATCATCTCTGATGCTTTCTCAGCGATCATTAAGGTGGGAGAATTCGTATTACCAGATGTTATTGTGGGCATGACAGAAGCATCTACGACCCTTAATCCTTGGATCCCATGGACTTTTAAACGTTCGTCAACGACCGCCATATTATCACTTGATGGCCCCATCTTACATGTTCCAACAGGATGAAAGATTGTCGTTCCTATATTGCCTGCTTCTCGCGCTAAATCATCATCAGACGCAAACTCAATACCAGGTTTGAATTCTTCTGGTTCAAATTTTTTCATTGCAGGAGATGAGACAATTTTTCTTGTTAGTTTTATGGCATCTGCCGCAACTTTTCTATCCGCTGGATCAGATAAGTAATCGGGTTGAATTTTAGGTGGCTCTCGAGAGTCTTCCGTTTTTATATGAACATGCCCCCTACTCTCCGGACGCAAATTACACACAGATGCTGTGAATGCTTCAAAAGGATGTAATGGATCACCGAGTTTCTCAGTGGATAAAGGTTGAATATGATATTGAAGGTTTGGAGTTTCTTTATTTTTGTCAGACTTGGCAAAACCTCCCAACTGACTAGGCGCCATTGTCATAGGTCCTCTCTTAAATAAAAAGTATTCTAGCCCCATTCCAATTTTTCCAAAAAGACTATTTGCTCGCAGATTTAAAGTCTTTGTATTTTTAACTTTAAACACCAACCGCATTTGCAAATGGTCCTGCAAATTTTCTCCTACTCCGGGAAGTTCTATAATATTTTGGATACCTATTTTCTGGGAAAGCGCCCCAGAACTAATACCAGATGCCTGCATTATTTGCGGAGAACCGATGGCGCCCGACGCCAAGATAATTTCTCCAGAGACGGAAGCTTCAAATAAATCGTTTCCTCGCCAAAATTTAACTCCGACAACTTTATTGCCTTCAAATTGTAGTTTGTTAACATGCGACTTTGTCAAAATAGTCAAATTAGCTCGCGATTTTATCGGATGAAGAAAAGCGTCAGCAGCGCTCCACCTCACCCCCTGTTTTTGATTAACTTCAAAATAACCACATCCTTCATTATTACCCGTATTAAAATCGTTAGTATTCGGAATACCTGTTTCGGCGGCAGCATCTCGGAAAGCATCTAATATTTCCCATGAAAGCCGCTGGCCTTCTACACGCCATTCACCATTGCCGCCATGCATTTCGTTTTCGCCTAAAACATGCCCCTCTGACCGTTTAAAATATTTAAGCGCTTCATCCCAACCCCAACCGGAGTTTCCCAATTGCCTCCAATGATCGTAATCTCGAGCTTGACCCCTCATGTAAATCATACCATTGATGGAGGAGCACCCTCCCAAAACCTTCCCACGTGGATAATTCAACGATCTGCCATTTAAGCCAGTTGATGCCTCGGTTGAAAAACACCAATCGGTTCGAGGGTTATTCATTGTAAAAAGGTAGCCGACCGGTACCCTAATCCAGAAATAGTCATCCTTACCCCCGGCTTCGAGTAAAAGAACTCTATTTTTAGGATCTGCAGAGAGGCGATTAGCCAGTAAACACCCGGACGTCCCAGCTCCAACGATTATATAATCAAAGTCACCATATTTTTTGGAAATAAGCTCGCTCATACTGTCTCTCTAATACTCAATATTTCTTGAGCTAATAAAAACAAGACTGCAATTACTAGCACCAATCATCAACATTATTACTAGCTCAGATAACATCAGCAAGGTTTATAATACTTATTTTCTATACAGTTCGGGAATTAACTGCCTAGAAATCATAATTCCCTATTATCCTCCCAATCTATTTTCAGAATAAACGTTTACAATGAAAACTTGTATGGAGGTCAAAGCCATTCCCTTATAAATTTGCAAAACTAAATCGTAGCGGTTTTTGAAAAAACCTACTTTTAACAAACTTAACGGTTTTAAAATCATTAGATTAATTGGAAAATTTATAATAGATAATATTACTCCATAAATTTTTTAAATTGCTTAATAGCTCAAAATAGTGACTAGGAGATATCATATGTCAGTTACACGTATTGAAAAAACTACCGGCAGCGGACCTAGAATGAGTCGCTGTGTTGTCAAAGGTGATATGGTTTATGTTGCAGGTCTCACCGCCACGGATAGATCCGCGGATGTTGCAGGTCAGACACAACAGATATTAGATAAAATCGACGGATACCTGGCTGAAGCCGGCACTGATAAATCCAAGCTTCTTCAAGCGAACCTTTGGATTACGAACATGGACAATTTTGCTGCGATGAATGCAGTTTGGAATGCCTGGGTTGATCCTGAAAACCCACCAGTCCGCGCCTGCGTGAGAGCAGATTTAGCGGTTCCTGAACTTCTTGTTGAGATAATGGTAACCGCGTATAAATAATCTATCTTATATGTTAGTTAACAGCTTCACCAAAGCAGCACCCGTCCTATTTGTGTTGCTTTGGAGTTCTGCATTTATAGGCGCTAAATTTGGGTTGCCATTTGCAGAGCCTATGACATTTATTTTTCTTCGTTTCGTTTTTGTTGCAGCAATATTTCTCTTTCTAAGCCTGCTTTTTAGGGCACATTGGCCCGGAACCTGGATGCAATTCACGCATATAGCTTTCGTAGGGTTGCTCATGCATGCTTTTTATCTAAATTGCACTTTCATTGCGTTAGACTATGGAATTCCTATCAGTTTAGCAGCATTAATTTACGGACTCCAACCAATCTTAACCTTATTTATTGTGAGTTTTCTTCTCCATAACCACATCTCATCGGCGCAATGGGCGGGGGTTTTTCTTGGTTTTCTGGGACTAATTTTCGTGCTTTATGATAAATTAGGATTTAACGAAACTAAGGTAGTACCCGTCCTTATATTAGTATTTGGCCTGTTCTGCATTACTATCGGGACAATTTACCAGCGGAAATTTTGTAGCGCTATGAATTTGCTAACCGGCAATTTTATTCAAGTATTTGTTGGTTGTGTTGTGACAGGCATCGCCGCGTTTTACTTTGAATCCATGATTGTCACTTGGAACATTTCTTTTATTGGCGCTCTTATTTGGATGATTTTAATTGTATCGCTTGGCGCCCACACGTTATTGCTTTTTATGCTGCAACAAAACCAAGTGGCTAAAGTATCCAGTCTTCTATATTTAACACCGCCAACAGCATCGATCATGGCGTACTTTACGTTTGATGAAATGCTCAGTGCTCTAGCTATTGCCGGTGTAGGTGTAACTGTAATTGGTGTTGCGCTAATCATGCATGGGCCCACAAACAAACAAGCACTCTGATCAGATAGAGTGACTTTTCCTAGAAACCTGATAAAACCTGCCCACTAGAATCATCTGGAAGTGTTTTATGCAAACTGCAAAAGATATTTTTTCTTATCGTCCGTACTGGGCGAGTAAATTTGACCCAGCCCCATTTCTGCCAATGAACAGAAATGAAATGGACCTGCTGGGATGGGACTCATGTGATGTGATTTTAGTTACGGGAGATGCTTATGTAGACCACCCGAGTTTTGGAATGGCTGTGATCGGCCGTGTACTTGAGTCCCAGGGGTTTCGCGTTGGCATAATATCGCAACCTGACTGGCACACTACCGATGGATTTAAAGAACTCGGACGACCCAACCTTTATTTTGGAGTTACAAGCGGCAATATGGACTCCATGGTCAACCGCTATACAGCCGATAGAAGATTGCGGCATAATGATAGCTATACACCAAATGATGAAGGTGGGAAAAGACCAGACCGCGCAGTAACGGTTTATGCTCAGAAATGCCGGGAGGCATTCAGTAATGCTACAATAGTTATTGGAGGAATCGAAGCTTCCTTGCGAAGAATAGCTCACTATGATTATTGGTCAGATAAGGTTCGTCGCTCAGTATTATTGGATAGCAAGGCAGATCTCTTGCTTTATGGTAATGCCGAGCGTGCCATTGTAGATATAACACATAGATTTGCACGCGGCGAAACGCCAAAAGATATGAGAGATGTCAGAGGAATAGCGTTTGCAACTAATACAACACTAAACGGTTGGAAAGAACTCGATCTTCACGATATCGACAACCACGAAATTTCATTGGTTTCCCCTAAAAAGACAGATAACCGTACAGTAATACGACTACCATCCTATGAACAAGTGAGAGAAGATCCCGAAACCTATGCCCATGCGTCTCGTTTGCTTCATATCGAAAGTAACCCTGGTAATGCAAGACCACTTATTCAAAGACATGGAAATCGAAATGTTTGGGTAACAGAACCTCCAATCCCACTAACAACAAAAGAAATGGATGGCGTATTCGCACTCCCATACGCCAGAGCCCCTCATCCTGTTTATGAGGAGGCCAAGATCCCAGCTTGGGAGATGATCCGTTTTTCTGTCAATATAATGAGAGGATGCTTTGGCGGATGCTCTTTTTGTTCGATTACCGAACATGAGGGACGCATAATTCAAAGCCGGTCTGAAGAATCTATTTTAAAGGAAATTAAAGATATAAGGGATAAAGTGCCAGGCTTTACCGGGGTAATATCTGATGTCGGTGGTCCTACCGCAAATATGTATAGGATGGCTTGCAAAGATAAAAAAATAGAAGCAATTTGCCGAAAACCGTCCTGCGTCTTTCCGGATATTTGTAAAAATCTTAATACCGATCATAAACCGCTTATCGAACTTTATAGAAAAGCACGAAAAATTAGCGGTGTAAAAAAAATACTAGTCGCGTCTGGCCTTCGCTACGACCTCGCTGTAAAAAGCCCGGAGTATGTCAAAGAGCTTGCAAGCCATCATGTAGGGGGATATCTGAAGATAGCTCCCGAACATACGGAAGATGCGCCATTAGCCAAGATGATGAAGCCTGGTATAGGTTCATATGATAGATTTAAATCCATGTTTGAAACCGCATCACGTTCTGCGGGAAAGAAACAATACCTTATCCCATATTTTATCGCAGCCCATCCCGGTACTTCCGACCACGATATGATGAATCTGGCCATCTGGCTGAAAAAAAATGGTTTTCGCGCTGACCAAGTACAAACATTTTTACCATCTCCAATGGCTTTGTCGTCTGCGATGTATTACAGTGAGCGGAACCCATTGAAACCAGTAAAAAGAAATGGTGGCGAGGTTGTGCTAACAGCAAAGGGATTAAAGCAAAGGAGATTGCATAAAGCCTTTCTGCGTTATCACGACGCAGAGAATTGGCCGGTACTTAGAGAGGCACTCAAAAGAATGGGAAGATCTGATCTTATTGGTTCAGGTAAACGGCATTTAATCCCTGCCTGGCAGCCCCGAGGCACGGGCAGTAAACCTGGAGAGGGTAGACGATTTGGTCAGAAAAAGGGATACCAGACTTTTGTTACAACCCATGCAGGTAAAGGCAGGAGACGGCCTTTAAACGACGAAAAAAGTTAGATCTCTTGATCATTGTTTTTTCAAGTAAAATTATGGCACAAAAAGCTGTTCTAAGAAGTAGTTTTCCATCTTTTAACACGATCTAGATCCCATTTTGATTCTTTTGTCGGTTTTTCTAGACTTTTCTTAAACAATATCACTAAAATTGTTGACGCATAAATGCCTGCAATAATGTAGGGAATAAGATATAAACAGCGGTCTTTAGGGGGAGAATACAGTGTCAAAAGGTTACAACGTTCTGCTATTAGGAGCGTCCTACGGATCCCTATTAGCAACAAAAATAGTTTTGGCCGGGCATAACGCGCACCTTATATGCTTACCTGCAGAATCTGACCTGATAAATAAAAATGGAACCCTAGTGCGAATGCCTATTAAAGGGCGCGAGGGGCTATTTGATATCAAATCGACTGATCTACCCGGAAAATTATCCGCGTCTGGCCCAGAAACAGTAGATCCTACAGATTATGATCTAGCTGTCTTAGCGATGCAGGAACCACAATACCGCTCTAGTGGGGTTAGAGAATTACTGGAAAGTCTCGCGGCGTCACGGATACCCTGTATGTCCATCATGAATATGCCTCCACTCACATATTTAAAAAGAATTGAAGGACTTGATACTGATAAGTATCGGAAAAGCTACGCCGATGCTACCGTTTGGGATGCATTGGATCCTTCTTTGATGACACTCTGCAGCCCAGATCCACAAGCGTTTCGCCCTCCAGATGAACCAGTTAACGTTTTACAAGTAAGGCTACCTACTAACTTCAAATCAGCAAGGTTTGAGTCTGACGCACACACAGAAATACTAAGAAAACTTGAGGCAGATATTGAGGCTGCTCGATTTGACACAGGAAATGGTATGGCCGAACTTCCCGTTAAACTAAGAGTGCATGAATCAATTTTTGTTCCCATGGCAAAATGGTGCATGCTTTTAGCAGGTAATTATCGTTGCGTTCAACAAAGTGAAATGAGAACTATAAAAGACGCTGTGCATTCCAATCTGGAAGAAACACAAGAGGTGTATCAGTGGGTATCAGAACTGTGTATCTTGTTAGGTGCAGCACCTAGAGATATGGTTCCTTTCGAGAAATATGCTAGCGCTGCGGAATCACTTATCAGTCCCTCTTCTGCTGCCCGCGCCCTTGCAGCTGGAGCACCAAATATCGAACGTGTTGATAGACTTGTTCAATCAATAGCAGCAAACAAAGGGTTAAGCCTAGCTGCCGTCGATAGAACCGTGGCATTAGTAGATAGCTGGATTGAGAAGAACCAAGAAAAAGCCTAATTATAAAACTAACAACAACCATACTTGAATTATGTTCGGAGTATTTGTCTACTCAGGGAACTTGATGGATGAAATTTGGTATCACAACATCGAAAATCGATGAGATCGGTCTCATTGCTCGAGCAGAAAATCTTGGATATGATTTCTGCTGGGTGTCTGACACACAAATGATCCGGTCAAATCCATGGGCCGTTTTAGCTCTAGCGGCGCATCAAACAAGGACGATAAGAATAGGTACTGGTGTCGCTGTTGCAGGCTTGAGATTGGCACCCGTTACAGCAAACGCTATTGCAACGATAAATAGAATAGCCCCGGGAAGAACATTTCTTGGAATAGGCACCGGCAACACTGCCATGAGAGCCATGGGACAAGCCCCTATGGGAGTTAAAGCCTTTGGAGAGTATATTCGTGTCGTACAAGGCCTTTTGAAAGGCGATGAAGTTGAATATACCCTAAATGGCGTTACGCATCCGATTCAATTCCAAAATCAAGAGTTCAAATACATTGATGTTGAAAATCATATCCCAGTACATGTAGGAGGATTTGGTCCAAGAGCGCAAGCACTGGCAGGTGAAATCGGAGATGGATTAATTACGGGCATCCCCCGCGGAGGCACAATACCCCAAGCGATGAAAAACGTTCAAAAGGGGGCTAAAAAATCTGGTCGGTCATTAGACAGGTTTGAAACTTTCGGATTAGTAAATATTTTAATGCTAAAGCCTAAAGAAAAACTAACCGATGAGAGCGTTATAATGCAATGTGGTTCTGCAATCATGGCTAACATTCACTTTGTAGTAGACTGGGTCAAAGAAACTGGTAACCCACCGCCAGAATATATCCTACCATTTTGGGATGAGTACATTGACTTTCACAAGAAGCGTGACGCAGAGCGGGCTCACATGAAACTTCACCAGAGTCATTACAGTTATCTAGATCCAGAGGAAGCTCGCTTTATAACTCCTGATATAATAAAAGCCTTCACGATAGCAGGACAACCCGATGAAATGGTAGAACAGTTAAAAAATCTCGAAAAACAAGGCTTGGATGCTGTGAATTTCATCGCCCCGCTCGAACAACAGTATCGCTTAATCGAGGATTTTGCTTATAACGTAATTTCACGTATGTAAAAGCCTATATTTTTATAATAGTTAAGGAGACTCTGATGGGCATACTCGTTTTGTATATGGTCAAATATCATAACGACCAAAAGGCCGCTATGTTAAGGAGTGATGAACAACGCGATCGTGCGGAGGTACATAAAAAAGCAATAACTGATTTTGGAGGAACACCTATTGCTCAATATGGATCCTATGGCGAGTATGATATGGTCTATATCTATGAGATGCCCGACGAAAAAGCCCTAGCCGCCAATCTGCACTTAACGGATTCTCTAGGGCTAGCAAAATACTGCAAAACGATACCATTAATGCATAATGACGATTTCGTTACCTCTATGTTGATTGCTGATAAAACTGAAACTAACTATAAACCGGCCCTAGAAAGTTAGATTTTTCCAATATTTCCTATTATATTTGAAGCGAGATAGTTTGCATCCTCAGCGACCCCAAATATTATCCCCGATTTCCGCTTGGACATCCAATTCAAACCCATAAAATATAATCCAGGGATACCTGTAACTCCTCGTTTTGTTATTGGGTAGCCAAAGTCGTCAAGCACAGCGGGCTCGACCCATGAGAAATCATAATTAAAGCCAGTAGCTGCTATCACCGTTCCAATATGTTTTGTGTGAAGATCTATCTCTGTGATATTTTGTACCGTTCCAATATTCTCGAGAGGTGGTTCGCCCATTAACTCAATTTGGGTTGCCTGGGGTGCATACTTACCAGTACTTGCGATGTATTGATCAACTAAAAGACGAAAATCACTGGCATATTTGTCTGCCGCTTCAAGTGAGCTTTTACAGTCGTTACATATTGAAACAATATTTTGTTTTATGCCTGCTATCCTGCCAATTAAAGTAATTCCATCCTTCTTAAATTGGTGTAAGGAAAGCGTTCGACCACCATTTGCACCGGATAAGTGAGGATCGCCACGAAAACGCATTGCCGGGCCATCTAACATCTCAGGCGTTCTATCTAATAGCCCCATATCCTTTTGCCACTCAATACAATCAGCACCTCTATATCTTCTCGGTAGCCGTCCAGTTTTTCCAATGGACAAGAATACTTGTCGTCCCGATTTGTTTAACTCTTCTGCTATTTGGCATCCGCTTTGTCCAGAGCCGATAACAAGAACTCCTCCAGCAGGAAGTGTTGACGGGTTGCGATAATCCGAGGCAGGTAAAAGCAAGATATTTCGGGAAAGTCCCTTTATTTCTTCTGGAATTCTGGGCCGCTGATAGGTAGCTGTAGCTATAACAACTTGTTTACTCTCCAACTTCCCCTGATTGGTTTCAATATAAAAATTCTCACCTTCTTTTTTGATCCGGTCGACCACAACATGTTCTTCAACTGGAGCATTGAAGGAGGTCGCCCATTTTTTCAAATAACCCCTAAAGTCTTTACCCGACATGAACGCATTAGGTTCACTACCGGTATACTCGCCCCCTGGCAGAGTGATCGACCAATTAGGCGTTACGAGACAAAACGAGTCCCAGCGATCATTCAGCCAAGCATTCCCAAGTTTACCCTGATCTAAAACGACATGATTAATTTTAGACTTCGAGAGAAAATAGCTTATAGACAACCCTGCTTGCCCAGCCCCGACCACAACAACATCATAAATTTTGCTTTTCACAGCTGTATTAAAGTCCAGATCCAAATTGCACAACATCCAAAGGAGGAGGTTCTAATCCAGCATGGCCCAGCATGTGATGCGTTTGACCGCGATGGTGGATCTGATGTTGAAAGAGGTTTGTCAAACACATTCGGAGCGGCAAACTAAAAAACTCACCGGTTTCCACTGTATCGAAAGATAAAGTTCCCTCCAATTCTTCTGGATCCATAGCATTGCAAAAATTTTGGTACCACCCATCTTGGTCAAATTGTGCTGATTTAAGCTCATCAAAGTTATCGTAGATAATTTCATCTAATCGCGTAAACGTTGTTGGTTTCTTCTCTAACCTCTCTCTGTAAATCAGGTCTGCCAGCAAGATATGATTCAATGTTCCTAAAATCGATTTAAAGAAACCTTTCCTATCCTTAGCTAGTTCAACTGCAGATAATTGTTCAGCAACCGCGTACAAACGTTTATTTGCCCATGCATTGTATCGCGCGGCTGTTGGCAAATCTAAAAGCATCTCTGTTCCCTTCTAAGATTTTACGTTATAGATTTATAAACTTGTGATAAACATGGCATAACAATTTACGTGCTTCCTACCTCAACCTTTATTTTATTTTTCAAATCAAAAAATAAAACAATTTTGATCAGATTAAATTTTAGGAGTTTTAAGATGCCAATCAGTTTCTCTTTGAAATGTGTGCCCGGCTCTTAATAATAGAGGGTCGTTCCACCAAGCTGCTTCTAATTGTAAGCCAATAGGGAGTCCATCAGAGGTAAAGCCGCAGGGAATAGATAATCCGGGTATTTGACCTAAGGCTCCCGCATAGGTATTTCGCGTGGCGTCTTTGGTCGCCTGAAGCAGCGACTTATCTTCTTCCACTGGGGGAACTAATGTTGGCAATGTAGGGGAAAGAATAATATCTACTGAATTAAATACTTTGAATAATGTCTGCTTCCAGACCTCTCTTGCTCGTATAGCGTTCGCATAATCAATATTTGTGTAGGAGAAACCCGTTGTCATTCGTTCATAAACACCCTTTGAAAATTTTTCTGGCTGTTGCTTTAAACGATCGTAATGAAAAGCACATGCATCTGAAAAAATACATACCGTCGCCCAATGCTGGGCCTCCTCTGCTCCCGGAACGTCGATTTCGACTAATTCCGCTCCAAGTGTCTCCAAATACTTTGCTGCAGTTTCAAAGGCCTTTTCAATCTCTGGATGCAAATTCTCTAAATAAAAGTTTTCAGGTAGTCCAATCCGTATACCTTTGATTCCATCATTCAAACTCGGCAAAAAATTAACAAGTGGCTGCTCTCTACTCAAAGGATCCCTATAATCAAAGCCTGCAATAACTGCAAAAATTCTAGCAACATCAGCGACAGAACGGGCCATGGGTCCAATTGTATCAAAACTAGGACTGACTGGCGTGCTAGCGTGATTAGGAACCCAGCCATGCGTTGGACGCAATCCACTGATGCCATTTATAGAAGCAGGCAATCGAACGGAACCACCGGTATCAGAGCCCAGTGATCCAATGCACATACCCGCCGCGACTGAAGCTCCAGAACCTCCACTTGAACCACCCGGTATCCGGTCAGTGTTCCAAGGGTTACGACATGGGGGCGAGACTGTATTATTAGACCTTATACCAAAAGCGAGTTCATGCATGGTCGCTTTACCAACCATAATCGCCCCCGCATTCAACAATCGATCTACAACAGCAGCATTTTGATTAGGGACGTGATCACTAAAAAACTTAGACCCTGATGTGGTGCGAACACCGGCCGTTTCAATATTATCTTTAATGGCCATTGGCACGCCATGCAAAAGCCCTAACCAACGTCCATCAGCAGTCGCTTTGTCCGCCAAATCCGCTTGTCGACGTGCCTCATCTGCTGTTACGGTTATTAAGGAGTTAATTTTATCCTCGTGGGCTTCTATTGCCTCCAAGCATAATTCGACGCTATCGCGGGAAGTTTGTTCTGTAGACATTTTATTCCTCCACATATTAAACTTGTATTAAGTGTTAATTCACAATTTCTTTTGGTGCAAGTTTCGGTTCTTTTAGAAATTGTGTCAAAATACCAACCAATGCGGGTAGTATGGCTAAGCCTACAAGCGTTAGCGTGTAGTCATCCATAAAATCAAACGCGATTCCCAGAGGAATAGGGCCGATTGAAGCCCCTATCACCCCGATCATTTGACCAGTTCCCTGCACTGAACCTATATGCCGTCGACCAAAATACCTTGGCCATAAATAACCAAACAACGTCATATTAAATGCATTATTTATTCCAAAAATTACAGCATAAAGGCAAGCGGTAAATAGATCACTCACTATACTCATTGAAAGTAAAGCGGCGCAGAGTGTGCCCAATGACATGGTAATTACTCGAGGTGTCGGAAACTTATCCAGACATTTTCCAACAATTGGTTGAGTAAAAACAGCTACACAAGCAGACAATGGAAACATCCACGCGGCTATTGACGGGGTTAAACCTTGATGTTCAAAAATTGACACTTGAAAAAAATGAAGAGCAGTCACTAACATTGACATTGTGCAAAGCGCTGCTGCCACAATGTAGAACGTCGATGTAGCTAACGCTTCTTTGAGCGTAAATCCAAAATCAGCCCCATGCCTGTCAACAGTCTTTTCATTATCGTGCTCTATATTTTTTTCTCCATCTGGCAATAACCCAACAGACTCTGGAGAATCCTGGAGAAGAAAAAAAACAATTGGCATCATAAGAATCCAGGTGGATAAACCTAACCAAACCCAGGCCTGACGCCATCCAACCTGTTCTATCAACCATTGACTTAACGGAGGGTGAATAGCCATCGAAATTGCAAAGCCCAATAACATCATTCCCATCGCAAATCCGCGTTTACGACTGAACCAGTGCGAAACAACATTCACGCTGGTGAGCATTAATGAACCTTGACCAAAAAACCTTAGAGCACCAAATCCAAGGGCCAACCAGATTATTCCGGGTGCGAAACCAAAGGCGATACAACCAAGCCCTAAAGAAACTACAACAGCGAGCATTATTTTTCTTGCACCATAACGATCAACCAAACGCCCAACAAAAGGCAAGCCTATTGCTGCGATCAAGGTAGCTAACCCATATGCTGAAGATATAGCCGTGGCGCCTATTCCCAAATCACGTGAAATAGGGCCGATAAAGACACTGAACGTGTGCGATTGGCCCGGCCCACTTGCAAAAATACCCGCACCCGCCGCTGCTAAGATAACCCAGCCATAGAAGAATTTACCGTTTACTCTAGAAACTATGTTATTACGAATATTTTCAATCATCATAAATCTTATCTAATTTAAGCTCACCTTGTGTATAATTTGCGACCATCTCAGTCATTAAAAAACAGTCAAGACCGCTGATACATCAAGCATGTAAAGCTATTCTGCCAACTATTTTAATTTAACTAACTGGTACTTTTCAGGATTATTTTTTTAAGGTCCTCAGGAATTTGAACAGCTGTCCGCGTATTGGGATCAAAAAATACCTCTGTAACACTCTGAGAGGCATGAATATCTTGTGTCTCAACATTTACCATTCGTTGAGAGAACGTAACGCTCTTGGTACCGCAACGCCCAATACCGCTCTCTATTCTAAATAAATCAGCTGATTTAACCTCCTTTTGAAAGTAGGTCGTCGTTGAGGCTGTAACCGTGTGAACCCCCCTTGCCTCCATGTCACGCCAATTCACGCCTATTTTGGGCCAAGTGTGAAACATTGCATCATCAAAAAAGTGTGCGTACCATCGAACATTCATGTGCCCAAATTGATCGCAATGCCACGGGAAACATACACCACCATGCGTTTCAAACCATCGGTGAGGCTGGCTAATCGTTCTAGGTAATTCAGGTTGTGCTTCAAATTCATCTGGACCGTTTATCTGATTTTGAATGAACGGACGGAGAACGTCCGGAATAACAGCTGATTTTCGACTGGTTGGGTCAAAAAAAACTTCCAGTGACTCTGAAGTCGCGTGTAATTCTCCAGTCTCCACATTGTACATACGGCAGAAAAAGGTGAACGTCTTGTTCGATGATGCAACCATCCCACCATCTATATTTATGAGTGACCCCATCGGTAATTCTTTTAGAAAATTTGTACGACAGATAGCGGCCACCCCATGCCCCCCATGCTTTAAAGCAACAGATTGCGGAAAACCAGCCCGCGCATAGGCAAAAAACTGAGCTTCGTTGAATAAATTTGAATAGTTTCGAACATTCAGATGCCCAAATTGATCGCAAAGCCAAGGGTGCACCACCCCAGTATGAAGTTCATGCCAAGTAGTCATAGAAGAAAAACACCCTTAACAGTGGACGAATTGGCTAAAAATTATCCAACCCTAACTAATTTCGAAAATATTTAGGCATTATAAAAAACGTTGCATTTAATACGAATTGAAATAAAACAAGAGACAGATAAGTAGTCTTAAATGCAAGGAAAATGTGACAAAAATGATATTTTCTGGCAAATTGCAACTACAAGAAATTCTGTCCTTCAGTTGGAAAAGAAAGTAAAAAGCTATGCCTGACGGTTCAATTGTAAATAAAACACAAGCAGGTGTTACCACTCTAGACGCTCTTATTATAGGTGCAGGGTTCTCGGGTTTGTATCAACTACTATCGCTTCGTGATAAATTAGGGTTGAAGGCCAAGGTTGTTGAGGCCGGAGATGGCGTTGGCGGAACGTGGTATTGGAACCGTTATCCGGGCGCTCGCTGTGACTCGGAGAGCCATTCTTATTCATATTATTTTGATAAGGAGCTTTTAGAAGAATGGCAGTGGTCAGAACGTTATCCTGGACATGCTGAAGTTGTGCGATATCTGAACTACGCGGCGGATAAACTGGATTTGAAAAGGGATATCCATTTTAATTCAAAAGTACTCTCAGCTCACTATTCCCAATCCGAAAATAAATGGATTGTGAAAACTGAGGATGGACGAGAGTTCGTATGTACGTACTTGATAACTGCAGTGGGCTGCCTTTCTTCAACAAATATTCCAAAGTTTCCTGGCCATGAGAGCTTTGAAGGGGAATGGTATCATACTGGACAATGGCCCCATGAAGGTGTGGACTTCAAAGGAAAACGAGTTGGGCAGATTGGTACAGGTTCGACCGGCATTCAAGCTGTCCCAGTAATTGCCGAGACGGCGAAGCACTTAACTGTTTTTCAAAGAACTGCAAACTACAGCGTACCGGCGGCCAATGGACCTCTTAGCCCAGACTTTCAAAAATATGTGCAAGAAAACCGTGAAGCTATTAAAAAAACTATCCAAACAACACCCAACGGGCATCCTTTCGTGATTTCAGAAAGGAAGGTCTTCGATGTTGACGATGAAGAGCGCGAAAAAATCTTTGAGGAAGCCTGGACCAAAGGTGGTTTAGGATTTAGAGCATGTTTTCAGGATATTGCCTTTGATAAAAAGGCTAATGATGTTGCCGCTGATTTTATTAAACGAAAGATTCGGTCAATAGTAAAAGATCCCGAGACCGCTAAAAAATTAACTGATATTGACCACCCATATGCAACCAAAAGACCCCCTATTGATACAAACTATTTTGAAACCTTTAATCGAGATAATGTAACACTAGTGGACGTCAAAGCTGCTCCAATAGAGGCAATAACCCCTAAAGGAGTGAAAACTCAGGATGGCGAATATGAGTTGGATATTTTAGTTTTTGCAACGGGGTTTGACGCAATGACAGGCCCGTTATTAAATATCGATATTCAAGGCAGAGACGGAGTAAAATTAAAAGATATTTGGGAAGAAGGACCCAAAACGTATCTTGGTCTTCAGGTAGCAGGCTTTCCAAACCTTTTCACCGTAACGGGTCCAGGAAGTCCGTCTGTGCTTTGCAATATGCCAGTCGCTATTGAACAACATGTAGAATGGATACGTGACTGCATATCATATCTAGAAGACAATAAAATTAGCTCTATAGAAGCTACCGAAGAATCAATGCAAAGATGGGTGGAACATGTAAACGACGCAGCTAATGTAACGCTGATGCCGCATGCTAAACATACATGGTATTATGGAGCGAATGTCCCCGGAAAACCGAGGGTTTTCATGCCGTATGCTGGAGGCATGGCTAGATATAGAGCTATATGTGCGGATATTGCCAAACAGAAGTACCCTGGGTTTAAATTAGGTAATGGCAAGCATGGACAATCTTACACACCCCCAAAGATATCGGTCGACGACCTAGTTGAAGCCGCAATGGTCAAAGGACCCGGGGTATAAATAATAAAACAAGTGATTGGTATTACTGAATGTCCAGTGTATTTTAAAATACGTTGAACGTTATCCAGTAGCTAAAAGATCATCATATGACGATAAATACCGCTGATACTAATCACGAAACCATGAATACGGATTTTATTCGCGAAAAAATTCGCGACGACATTAATACAAGAAAACATAAGGTAATTGCCACCCGATTCCCGCCTGAACCGAATGGCTACCTGCACCTCGGGCACGCCTTATCTATATGCCTTAACTTCAGTATAGCAGAAGAATTTGGGGGTACATGTAATCTACGCTTTGACGACACGAACCCAGCAAAGGAGGAAATTGAGTTTATCGAGGCTATAAAAGAAGACGTTCAATGGCTCGGGTTTTCGTGGGAAGGCAGTCCTAAGTTTGCATCTGATTATTTTGATCAACTTTATTTGTGGGCAGAACATCTGATCGAAGCAGGAAAAGCATATGTGGATGATTTAACAGCCGAAGAAATAAGAGAGTACCGCGGCACTTTGACCGAACCGGGAAAGCCAAGTCCTTTTCGTGATCGCGATGTAGATGAAAACCTCGATCTTTTTAGACGGATGAAAGATGGTGAGTTTTCTGAAGGGCAGAGGGTGCTTAGAGCTAAAATCGATTTGGCATCAGGCAATATCAATTTGAGAGATCCCGTAATTTATAGGATAATACACGCT
>QBVV01000046.1 GCA_003284265.1 SAR116 cluster bacterium AG-313-A07 | reverse complement strand
ACAATTACTGATTTATCCATATCAAACCCCCTATTAAGTTAAAGATTCATAAAACATATTTATCTCTAGCTAATAACATCAACAAGAAACCAAAACGCGCTGAGGGTCACCCCTAAAAAAAGTATAACTTCCATAGTTCTCTATCTCCACGTTGTTGAATGGCTCTACATAACTTACTGATAGCACAAAATTCAGCAAATTTTTCAAAATAAATCTTTGATGGGATGCATCTCCACCAGTTAAAGATGCCAATTTGGATTGAAAAACCAGATTACGACTAATATTGATAAAGCAACATATGAAATTGGCATAAACAAGTTCGGTGTATTATTCTTTTTCATCCAATGTTCATAAAAACCCAGCGCTAGATGAATAAACATAAGAACGAGTAATATTGGTATAAGTGGGTTATAATCATAACTCATAAATTTAAACCTTATTTCAAATTTACTATCCATTACATGGCGTCGAGCTGTGCAAAGCATGGCAAAAATATTTTGTGAAATAACAACAGTGTCGTCGATATTCTTTTCAATTAATTCAATTATCAAAATATTGGTACGTGAATATATATATTACAAAATCGTATCCTTTGAATTTTTTCGAGGTCTACGAACTCCTTTCCAATCATTTTTGTAGCCCTTGACCATCATCAAGTTTTTTTCATATTTTTTCAAATTAATGGATTTTAAATCTGACTAATTGAAGCGCGTTATATTTTTTACCATTAGAAGGAAATTTAAATGGAAAATGATTTTATAATTTTATTTTTTGAAATAATTGCAACTTTAGCTACCATTTTAACCATAGTCTATTTAGCCAACCAAATTCGTCTCAGTAATAAATTAGCTCTTTCATCAATCGAACATCAGTTAAATTCAAGAGTATATGACCGACGTTTCATTACGGCTAGAGATGATGACTTTTGTGAATTTTTATCGCGTGATTGGGCAAACGAAGACTTAACCAAAGTAGAAAGAGTTAAAGTTTCTCAGTTTGTGACTATGCTAATAATTGATGCTAGGGAGGTCTTTCTGCAGGATAAACTTGGGTTTGTAACGAAAGGAGTTCTGAAAGCAAGGATAAATGCTTTAAAACTCGGAATAATGAAAAACGATATATCTAAATCGGTCTGGCAAACGTATAGGAATCTTGTAGAAGCAGACTTCGCCAAATATTTTGAATCAGAAATATACCCTGACGGAATAGACGATATTCCCGCCTCGGCGCACCCTTTAGCGAGCTCTGAGGATAACTAAAAACTCATGCGCAGACAAAAGAGGCAATGATATCAATTTTAAACAAGCATCACTGTGATATACTCATTAAAACTAGCATCTATCATTTTAACTTAATGACTTAACGGACTTCATTAAAGTTGGCCAAATAGAGTTATCATCAGTAATTCCGAAAACTAAATTAATAATTACCTTTACTTCTTTTGTTCCGGTCAGCCTGCCAAGTAGGTCGACGTTTCTCCACGAATGCATCCAAGCCTTCTAAAGCATCAGGCTGTTCCATAATTAGACAGATCGTTTCCACAACGTTTTCTATGTTACGACGATACTCATAGTCGTTTGCTCGCATAAAACTATCACGCGCAATTCGCATAATTTGTGGCGATTTGTTTGCATAATCATTAGCTAACGCCAACGCTTCTTTCGCTAGTTCACTATCAGGCACGACGCGGTTGATAAGATTCCAACGTTCTGCTGTTGCAGCATCGATAGGTTTCCCATTAAAACACAATTCAAATGCTTTGTGCCTTCCTATCTGACGTGGGAGATGGACATAATGCATCGCAGGAATGACGCCAACATCGATTTCGGGATAGCCAAAACTCGCCGCTTCACTTGCTAAAATACAATCACATGAGACAGCTACGGTTACTCCTGCTGCCCGAGCCGCGCCATTCACCACAGCTATAGTGGGCTTGCCCATCCGATATTGTGCTAAGTGCATATCAAGATACAGCTTATCAAGATAATCCCGAATTCGCATGCTATCTCCACCGCGCATCATTTCTAAATCCATGCCGGCACAAAACACACTGGGCAAAGCGCTTTCTAGCATTACGCACCGGACATCGGTGTCCGTTTTCGCCAACCTGTAGGCCTCGAGAATTTCTTCAACCAATTCCAAACTCAAAGCGTTTACCGGCTCTCGATTCATTACAACATGGGCGATATGGTCCTCAACACGATAGTTCACAAATTTCATGAAATACTTCCCTTTGCTCGACGGTTGAAAAAGTTATTTGCAATCCATTTCGAAAAAGTGAGAAAACTTAATTACAAATAAGCATAGAATTTAGATTTATTTTTGTTGATTATTCAATGTCCGAAAGAATGTCAAAAGGGCAAACCTACGTCCTTGTGTCACAGGTAATGCTTCATGCAAGAGAGAGCATGAAAAAACAATGCCACCACCACTTTTAGGTTGGTATTTATGAGGACCATATTCGGGAAAAACAAGCTCCCCTCCCGTATATTCTTCTACGTTCAGATTAAGCGTTAAGGCAAAAGCTCGATCGGCTGTGGAAGGAGACAAGTTATCTCTGTGAACCCGAAAGTAATCTCCTCGTTCAGAGTCATAACAAACAACTACAAAACGATCGAACCGAAACCCCCCAAAATGAAACACTTTTTCCAACTCAGGGGCTATTCGGCGGCCAATAGTTTGCTGAAGTACTTTTTGTAAACCAGGATCCATGATGCGAAAATCGCGGCGTTTTTTTACTTTAGTGTGTTTCCGGGTAACTTCTTTGTCACCAACAACAGATGTAACTTTACTCTCCTCGTGTTCCCCTTCCTTCCAGAGAGTTATCAGTTCTTTACACATTGGTGGATCTAATAAATTTGGCATCAGGAGCACCGGTGCATTTACAGACATCAACATCGGTTCTTGGTGTGGAGACAGTTCACCATAAAATTTGAGAATACTTGCTGGAAGGGATCTCTCTAAACCCGTTTTTATATCAAGCACACGTTGATTAGCATCCAAAAGAAATATGTTGATAGCTTTTTTTTGCTCCAGCGTTATACCTGCTGCTCGCAAATAATGTTCTGTTATTTTTTTGTTTATGTCCGACCAAACAAAAAACGGTAATTTTAGCTTTTTGTTATTTTTGACTGTATCCATGTTCACGCCAAATACATCAACGCCTAGCCTTTCAAATTCGTTGAAGCATCTAGCTAAATTCGCTACCTGGCTCCAAGCATCAGAGTTTTTACCTGGATAAAAGAACAGTATTTGCGGCCTTCCTCTCGTCCGTTCATAAAACTGATAAAATTTGTTATCAGGGCCAGGGAGGACGAAGTCTGGAGCGCGATCACCAATCGCCAGTTCTTGTGAGGGTCCTTGCATTACCGAGTCCTACTCCAATTAACCGTATAATACCCATTAGTTTTAATTCGCTGAATTGCTTAGTTTATAAATTTTTTTGAAACTCGAACAGCATTTTCTCTATCTAGGACTCTGAACATGGTTGGCGGTAACACGGCGAGGCTCTGTGAGCCTACAGAATAGGACTGGTTTTATTGGTTTATTAATGCTTGCAGGCTACGTATGCTAACGGGCATGTCAAAGGTGAGCGGAAGGCTACGTTATGAAAACAATCACAGAACCCGCAAGAGAGATCGAACTAGCCGCAGAAACGGAAATTCTCATTATTGGCGGAGGCCCTGCTGGCATTGCCGCAGCCACGGCGGCAGCACGTTGCGGAGGTCGGGTCATGTTGCTCGAAAAATATGGTTTTCTTGGCGGTATGGGAACCGCCGCAATGGTCACAAACTTTTGTGGATTACACGCCAGTATCAATGGGTCAATCCAGCAAATTATTCGCGGTGTCGCTGACGATATTCTAGAACGATTAGACAAACTGGATGGATTACGAGAACCACATCCAGTGAGAGCAACAGGCGGTGGGCATGACGTCGCAGCACAGGCTTACGATACATCCGCCTACAAAATGGCCACAGACGATTTATTGCTTTCCGCCGGCGTAGATATCCGCTTTCACACTTTTGCAGTAGGTGCAATAATGAATGGAGCGCGTATCGATGCTGTATTAGTTGAGACTAAATCAGGTCGAAAAGCAATAAAGGCTGAGATGTTTATCGACTGTTCAGGTGATGGTGATTTGGCTTATTGGTCTGGTGCCGATTGTGTTAAGGGGGACCACAACGGTTTCATGGCCTACCCAACAACGATGTTTCGTGTGGCGAATGTCGATGATGATAAAGTTCATAAAGAGGGTAAGCCCAATTTATCCGACTTAATCGCAGCCGCCTCGAAGGACTACGATTTACCAAGAAAAACTGGTGTCCTTGGTTCACAGCCCCACGCTGGTGAATGGCGGGTGAATTTAACGCAAATTAGTCGTGATGGTACTCCAATCGATGGAAGTGATTGGAATGATCTCGGTTTTGCCGAGACAGAGGGACGACGCCAAAGCCAGGAATATTTTCGTTTTTTAAAAGACCGCGTACCCGGTTTTGAGAATTCATACCTTTTAGAGACTGCTCCGCAGGTTGGAATTCGGGAAACACGCCGAATTGTGGGCGAATACGTGTTATCCAAGGATGATATCTTATCTTGCCGCGATTTCGAAGGGTCTATTGGTTGCAACGGTTGGCCGCTGGAGCAGCATTTGAAAGGATCCGCAAAGTGGACCTTTTTAGGTGGACGTGGTTATCATCAGATCCCCTATGGCACCACCTTACCTAAAGGGGTAGATAACTTATTGGTGGCAGGACGATGTGCTTCGACGACGCCCGAAGGCCAAGCATCGCTTCGCGTAAGCGGCCCTTGTTTTGCGATGGGACAAGCCGTTGGAACGGCGGCCGAGTTAGCAAGACAAAAAGGTGTAACGCCAACGAAAATAGACGTAAAGGTTTTACAAAATAAATTAGTGTCCGATGGAGCATTCATAGGTGACATCTAAGTTTACTATATTAATTACCTTTGCCTTAAAAACTACTATGTTTACTTGCTACCCTAGCCGAAGACAGTCCCTCTCTTAATAAGATCAAGCATTATTGGCGGGTGAAAGAAGCTCGCAAGGTAGTATGGCCCTGATTATAATGTATTTTTTAATCGAATCTTAAATCTATACATATCAATGACTTATTTTACGAAAGCTCTTGTTTTATCCGAAGTTGCATCGTATCTTCCATTCAGCGGCTCCGTAGCTCAACAGGATAGAGCATCTGATGCAAGTACATTAAAAACAATGACTTAGCAAATTTTGTCACTTATAAATCACCTAAGATTACAATATAAGAGCCTAAAATCATAATTTTTAATTATTGCCAAATACCTAGAAAATAAATCTATCTGGATTTTTAACGGCTTCTCAGCCTGGGTTGGTATTTGTTGGGCTTCGTTTTTTTAATTGTGAATTAAGTTTGCACATAAAATATGCAGTAAATATTTACTGATTATAAAATAGGCATTTTTTCACGGTTTCATCGACTAAAATACTATAACCCATTGAAATATTTCAATAATAATTCTGGCATTGCTTTTGCGATACTGCGTTGTGACGTTTTGTTTGATCGTATTTTAAGGTTTCAAGAAATAGCATTTAGGAGTCTCTTATGGATCGTAGAAAATTTATTAAAACAGCTGGGATGACAGCGTTGGGTGCCAGTGTCCTTCCTTTTCTAAAGTTCTCGTCCGCTACCGCAGCTCCATCTGGGTCAGCAGTAGTCGTTATTGGACAAACAATAAATTCGTTAGATATTCATCGGAAAGGTACTAATCGGCCAAGCTATCAGATAGCGGTTAATTGTTATGATAGGCTGTTATCGTTTGGAACCAAGAAAATGGATGACGGGTCTTTGTCTTATGACTATTCCAAGCTTGAAGCGGACCTTGCTGAGAGTTGGGAGACGACGGCAGATGGAAAATCGATAATATTCAAACTCCGTGAAAATGCAGTTTTTTCTGACGGTTCGCCCGTAACGGCAAATGATGTCAAATGGTCTTTAGACCGAGCTGTCTCGCTTGGTGGTTTCCCTGCAGTTCAAATGAAAGCTGGATCATTAATCAAACCAGAGCAATTTGTTGTAATCAACGAAAAAACCTTCCAGATCGATCTGATTCGTCCCTCAAAATTAACGTTACCGGACCTAGCTGTCCCAGTCCCGATGATTATAAACTCAAAGGTTGCAAAGGCTAATTCAACAACGGATGATCCATGGGCTACAGAATACTTGCATCGTAACCCGGCTGGTTCAGGAGCATATAAAGTAGCTCGCTGGGATCCAGGGCAACAATTAGTTTATGAAAGAAATGACAAATGGACTAGCGGCTCTCTGCCTGGAGTTAAAAGAGTGGTTGTTCGGGAAGTTCCCTCTGGCGCGACCCGCCGGGCTCTAATAGAACGTGGTGATGTAGACATATCATTCGGTGTATCTGATAAAGATGCTAGAGAGCTCTCTGGTCGAGATGATCTATCCGTTGTCAGTACTCCTATAGAAAATTGCATTTATTGCTTGTGTCCAAATTTGTCTTTTACACCTTTCAAAGATAAACTGGTTCGGCAAGCTGTTGCTTTCGCATTGCCATATGAAGAAATTTTTAAGCTGGCGGCTTATGGTCAAGGAGTACCAATGTGGGGAGCCAGTGATAATTCCCCGAAAGATACTTCCTGGCCTCAACCCTTTCCTTACGCGAATAATATTGAAAAAGCACAAGAACTTCTCTCTAGAACGGATTACAAAAAGGGATTTGAAGTTCCGTTATCTATCAATTTAGGACTCTCTAGTTGGATGGAGCCCACAGCGTTATTGATACAGGAAGGGCTAGCTAAGATTGGTATAAAGGCAACCATTGAGAAAATTCCTGGAGCCAACTGGCGAACAGCTGCCTTGGTAGAAAAGAAACTTCCATTGCATCTAGAAAACTTTGGTGGATGGCTTAACTACCCGGACTATTACTTCTTTTGGGCATACATCAAAGGGCATCTTTTTAATTCCTCCAATTATGATAATCCGGAAGTCAAACAATTGGTTGATGAAACCCTCCACATGGAAATTAATGACCCAGTCTATTCTGATAAGGTTAAAAGACTTATTAAAATCGCTTTTGATGATGTGCCACGTATCCCGCTTTGGCAGCCAACTTTGAACTCGGTCATGTCGCAAGACTTGTCTGGATATGAGTATTGGTTTCACCGGCAACTAGATGCTCGAAAATATAATAAAGGTAAAGGATAGGTTAGAAGATGATGTATCCCCAATCTCGAGTGGGTACTGTCGTTCGGAGATTGGGACAGGCTTTGCCAGTTTTATTCGGGGTTATTTTAGCAACGTTTGTTTTAACCCGCGCTCTACCCGGGGATCCGGCAGCTTTTTTCGCCGGTCCCGCTGCTGATGAGAAGTCTATCGCAGAGATACGAAAAGCACTTGGTTTGGATAGACCACTACCCGAACAATTTCTCGTTTATTTGCGCGATTTATCAAGGGGTGAATTAGGTACGTCTATTTCTACGGGGCAGCCTGTTTCGGAGGAATTGATCCGGAGGCTGCCAGCTTCTTTGGAGCTAACTTTCCTCGCTTTATTAATTTCGATGATTATCGCAGTACCATTAGGAATTCTAGCTGCCATTAATCCAGGCAAGCTTATCGATCACATTTGCAGAATACTAACGACAGCGGGGGTCTCTTTACCAACTTTCTTCACTGGACTAGGTTTAGTTTTTATTTTCTATTATATTCTTGGGTGGGCGCCGGCGCCTCTGGGTAGATTAGATTTTGCGTATTTACCTCCACCCCATGTGACTGGCTTCTACCTAATTGATGGTGCATTTGCTGCGGAATGGGACACAGTATATGCTGCCTTGAGCCAACTTATGCTTCCATGTGTTACGCTAGCGTTATTTACTCTAGCACCGATAGCTCGAATGACGCGGGCATCTATGATTCAGGTTTTATCTAGTGACTTTATCAGAACAGCGCGTGCTGCTGGTCTTACGAATTACACAGTCTTAATTAAATATGCGTTCCGGAATGCACTTTTACCATTGGTTACAACATTGGGAATGGTGTTTTCATTCACATTAGGGGCCAATGTTCTTGTCGAGAAAGTATTCGCATGGCCTGGTATCGGGTCGTACGCCGTGGAGGCGTTGGTTGTTGCAGACTATGCGGCTGTGCAAGGTTTTGTCTTATCGATGGCCATAATTTTTCTAATACTAAATTTAATAATCGATATTTTGTATACCTTTATTGACCCACGGATTGAGCTTGGTAATTAGAAATGACGGTTATCATCAACTCTAAACCTGCGATCAAAGAGGTAGTTGCTGACTTGGAGAGCCGTTCCGCATCAGAAACAACAGGATCATCCAGAATTGCACATAGTATAAGAAAACAGGGTTCCTATATATGGTATATACTTTCGTCTAATTCAGTCAGCTTAATAGCATTCACCCTATTTATTCTTTTAGTGCTGCTGGCTATTTTGGGACCATTAATTGTGCCTTATAATCCTCTAGCGACTAGTGCTGTTGATGCGCTTAAGTCGCCTAGCTGGTCGCATTGGTTCGGTACTGACCAGTTGGGAAGAGACGTTCTATCGCGAGTTATCATCGCTACCCGTTTGGATTTGTTAATTTCTGTCACCGCTGTTGCAATTTCTTTTGTTTTCGGATCATTAATTGGTGCTGTTGCAGGTTACTTTGGTGGTTGGTTTGATAAAGTAAGCGGTAGGTTCATCGATACGATAATGGCCTTTCCTCTCTTTGTTCTGGCAATGGGGATTGTCGCTGCGCTTGGTAACACTGTGGAGAATATTGTATACGCCACAGCAATTATCAATCTGCCGTTTTATGCGAGAGTTGCTAGAGCGGAGGTCAATATTCGGCGTGACGCAGGATTTGTGCACGCTGCTAAATTATCCGGTAACTCTGATTTTAGGGTCTTAGCATTTCATATATATCCCAATACGTTACCGCCAATGATGGTACAAGCTTCTCTTAATATGGGATGGGCAATATTAAATGCTGCTGGTCTATCGTTTATTGGCTTAGGTGTTCGTCCCCCAACTGCAGAATGGGGTATCATGGTTGCAGAGGGGGCAAATTTTATTGTTTCTGGAGAATGGTGGCTTGCTTTTTTCCCAGGGATCGCGCTGATGTTGGCGGTCTTTACCTTTAACTTACTGGGTGATTGTCTGCGCGATATCGTAGATCCACGACAACGCACGTAAAGGCTCCAAAATGGATCAGAAAATTCTTGAAATCGATAATTTAACAGTCGAATTTATGACCAGAAACGGTTCGGTGACTGCTGTAGAAAATGTAAGCTTCGCTGTTAAAAAAGGAGAAACGCTGGGTGTCATTGGCGAGTCAGGCTCGGGTAAGTCCGTCACCAGCCTAGCACTTATGAGAATTCTAGATACTAACGGTAAGATTTTAAGTGGAGAATTAGTTTATTCCGGAGTCGATTTAAAGCGGGCAAGCAATGCTGCAATGTATGATATTCGGGGTCGTGAAATTTCGATGATTTTTCAAAATCCACGGGGCTCTCTCAATCCTGTTCGTAAAATTGGTAAACAGCTCGAAGATGTTCTTTGTCAGCATGGCTTAGCTAATAAATATAACGCTCGCAAAAAAGCGATAGACCTACTTGCTACGGTGAAGATTGAAAACCCTACAGCTCGGTTTAACGCCTATCCACACGAATTATCTGGGGGTATGTGCCAACGTGTTGTGATTGCGATTGCCCTAGCTTGTCAACCTCGTCTCTTAATTGCTGACGAGCCCACGACTGGTTTAGATGTGACTACGCAAAAAGTGATATTAGATCTGGTTAAAGATCTGACTACCGAACGTGGTATGTCTATGATTTTAATAACTCACGATTTGGGACTTGCTGCAAACTATTGTGACCGCGCTATTGTTATGGAACAAGGTAAAGTCGTCGAAAGTGGTTGTATAAAAAATCTTTTTTTAAATCCAAATCACCCTTATACAAAAAAGTTGATCCGCGCGACACCTAATAAGAGTTCCCAATTGAACCAACTACTACCAAGTGAGTCTCGATCATCTTGCACTAGCTACCTTGAAGGGAGCCATCAATCTGCATCATTTAACCATAAAAGAAGAGAACCAAAAAATCAGAGGCCACTGTTATATATAGACCGTCTGACAAAGGAATTTCCAATCAGAAACCAAATATTCAGGCTTCCAAGCCTCATGTCATTTGGGAAAAGACCAAAAGAAGTACAGCAAGTTTTTCGTGCAGTTGATAATCTATCCATGAAGATCAATTACGGAGAAAGTGTTGGATTGGTTGGTGAGTCTGGGTGCGGCAAATCAACGACCTCAGCCATGATAATGCGTTTAGTTGACTCAACTGAAGGTTGGATAGAATTTGACGGAACAGATATCGGTTCCGTACCCGCGAAGCATTTTGCTCGATCTCCTATTCGATCAAAATTACAGATGGTTTTTCAGGACCCAACGGACTGTTTGAATCCCAGATTCACAGCGCGACAGTCAATCTCTGACCCCATAATAGTGTTAGGAAGCTTGAATTCTAAGCGTAGCCTCGATAAACGTGTTGACCATCTAGCTGACTTAGTGGGTTTGCCTAAAAAGCTATTAGAGAGATTTCCCCATCAACTTTCCGGTGGCCAAAAAGCTCGGGTTGGAATTGCACGCGCTATCGCTTTAGACCCCAAATTACTGATCTTAGATGAGCCAACTGCAGCACTAGATGTTTCGGTTCAAGCTGTGGTTCTAAATCTGTTGCAGGAGTTAAAGTGTGAACTCGATATGAGTTATCTGTTCATATCGCATGATCTCAATGTCGTGAGATTGTTATGCGATAGAGTTATGGTTATGCAAAGTGGACGCATTTTGGAAGAAGGTGAAACAGGAAAAGTAATGGTTGAGCCTGCACAGTCCTATACACGAGATCTGATCAATGCGATTCCTCATCCACCCGAATTGGTTCCTCAATGACATTTTCAAAAATTACTATTGATTCACTTCACGCCACTTACCGGGACGGAGGTTCATGTCTAGAAGTCATTGAGTCATCGTTCGAGCGCATCTCCATCATCTCTGACCCAGGTATTTTTATAACATTGATAGAAAAGGATTCTATCGTAGCAGAGGTAAACGCCTTAGGAGATTTTGATCCAATTTCTAAGCCGCTATGGGGTGTACCGTTTGCAATTAAGGATAATATAGATGCTGCTAGCATCCCGACCACGGCAGGTTGCCCAGAGTTCTCTTATATCCCCGATACTGATGCTTCGGTTGTAACTAGGTTGCGGGAGGCAGGTGCCATCCTAATTGGAAAAACTAATTTAGATCAATTTGCAACAGGGCTAGTTGGTACTCGCAGCCCCTACCCCCCGCCTAAAAATGCTCTTGATCCTTTGCTAATACCTGGTGGCTCAAGTTCCGGGTCAGCAGTGGCGGTGGCGCAAGGTATAGTCACATTTGCTCTTGGGACTGACACAGCAGGTTCTGGCCGTGTCCCAGCTGCTTTGAATGGGATATTCGGATTAAAGCCAAGTTTTGGGGTAATTTCAACTAAAGGTATAGTCCCTGCTTGCAAGACTCTAGACTGTGTTTCGATTTTTTCTCACAGTATAAGTGATGCAAAGCGAATATTTAATGTGGCCCGCTTATTTGACAAAAATGATCCTTATTCGAGACATTGGCCGGGCTTTAATTCGTGTGCTAATGATCCCCTTCGGGTTGGCATTCCGGAATCTAGTGACCTGATATTTTTTGGAGATTCATCTAATGAAAAATCATATAAGGATTTCGTTGGCAATTTAATTGACAAGGGGGTTCATATAAAGGAGATCCCCTTTCAAAACTTTTATGAAGTGGCAAACCTTTTATACGAAGGCCCCTGGGTTGCCGAACGATATGCTGCTATCCAAAGTTTTATTGAGACCAAGAGAGAAGCACTGCACCCGGTGACACGCTCAATTATTGAGAACGCAAAGAATTACTCAGCCGTTGACACATTCCAAGCAATGTACCGATTGAAGGATCTTAAATCCAAGGTAGACGCATTGATGATGGATATAGATTTTCTATGTGTGCCGACGATACCTACTTCATACACGGTTGACCAGAACTTAGCGGCTCCAATAGAAACCAATACCAGGCTTGGTACCTATACAAATTTTGTTAATCTTTTGGGACTTTGTGCACTAGTTATGCCCACAGGAGGCCAACCTAACGGACGAGCATCTAGCGTAACGATGATTGCGAAAGATGGAAAAGAGCATCTACTTTGCGATTCTGCGGAACAGCTTGCCAAGCCAAAAAACTTAACATCTATAAGCGTCTGTGAGACGAAGGATTACAGTCCAGATATTAAAGACGTCGAAATTGCTGTTGTAGGGGCACACCTCTCTGGATTACCTTTAAATAGTGATTTGAAAGATCTTGGAGCAATATTTAAACGGTCAGTATTAACAGAGAAATCGTATAAATTATTTGAATTATCTGGTTCGCTTCCTCCTAAACCAGGTCTTCTTCGTGTAGCTGAAGGAACAGGAAACGCTATCGAGGCCGAAGTATGGGCTTTGTCCTTTGAAGCTTTTGGGCGTTTTATAACGACTATTCCATCTCCTTTAGGTATCGGCGTTATACGATTTGACGATGGCTCTGAAATACAGGGATTTTTAGTTGAAAACGAGGCGGTTATTAATGCTCGAGACATTTCGGAATATGGTGGCTGGCGAAATTTTAATAATAAAGATTAGTCAACTTCATAACTGTTAATACAAACAATAATAGCAAATGGAGATATAGAAAATGGGTTTCACTAGCATATGGCACTGGCTTGTCGTTCTTGTAATAGTATTAGTTTTGTTCGGTGGCCGAGGTAAAATTTCATCTATCATGGGCGATATTGGGAAAGGGCTGAAAAACTTCAAGAAGGGCATGAAAGACGAAGATAACGAGGTTCTTGATGGAGAAAAAAAGACTTCTGACAATATCCTTGAAGTGGTAGATGTTTCGCGCAAACCTTCAAAAGAAAAGGGCTAAAAAGTGGACTGATAACATTGATATTTAATAGGTCCCAAAATACTCAGATATATAAAAGGGCTGGAGGAGTTTGAATGTTAGACTTGGGCTGGCAGGAGTTATTTTTTATTACTCTAGTGGCTATTATAGTGGTAGGGCCAAAAGACTTGCCGATGTTGGTGCGTTCAATCTCTAGGTGGATTTTTAAGGCTCGAAGATTAGCTCAAGACTTTCAAGGTTCCTTGGAAATAGTAGCAAGAGAAGCTGAAATTGACGGTCTTAAAAAAGACATGGTCGAGCTTGTTGATGATGCTAAGAAGGATGTTCTCCCTCAAGATGATGATTTGCAAGCGGTGAATATTAAAAGAACTGACACTGATAATTTAAAAAAATCTTAGCTTATTAAGAATATAGTTGTTAAATCAAAATATTTGAAATGGGTGATTGGACGGCATCTGCTATAAAGTGATTATTGAGTTATCCAGTCTCATTTTTCTCTCCACAAAAAGACACCTAAAAGACACCACGATTGATTTGAGAGGTAAACTATTGGGATCGTATGTAATTGATTATAATACATTATTTTGTTCGCCCCTTAAATTGTGACTTATCAACGACTTATTTTGCGAAAGCCCTTGTTTTCTGGGAGTTTGCGTCGTATTTTCCAATCCGTGGCTCCGTAGCTCAACTGGATAGAGCATCTGCCTTCTAAGCAGAGGGTTACAGGTTCGAGTCCTGTCGGAGTCGCCAAAAACCGAGCAAAATCAAGGGCTTCAGAGAGATAAGTTGTTGAAAGTCTCGGTTTTTGAGGTTTTGGGCAATATCCCTTTATATTGAAAGAGATACCTCTGTATCCCTATCCCTCTTAAATCAATCGTGTTTGACTTTTTTTGAGGGAAGGACGTTCTGTTGGGTTTGCTCAATAGGCAGACAGCACCGTATTGAGATCACCACTCACGGTTGCGTGCTGATCCCGGCTGAAGCGGCGGCGAGCCTGATACGTCATCTCACGGTCGAGATATGCCTTCACTTCACCAAGCGTGACCTTGCCATCTTTGTTCCCAGTCTTTGACTGTTTATCTGCAGCACCATTAAGCGCTTCGAGGAGATGCTTGGTGAAGAGGCCGTGTTTGGCGTTTTTGTCCCAGCTTGCAACCTGATCGCCGCGTGAAGCGGTTAACACAACCATTCCCTTACTTGCTTTCTTCGGTTGGCGGATCTCAACGGTTAATCCAGACATCGAATCTACAAGCATGCCTTTAGGCGTATTTCCAGAGAAACAGGCATCGATAAACACCGTCATTGATTTCGCAGGTATCTTTGCAAGGTTCTTTAATAAAGTGTCGACGGGGTAGCCAGTTAGTTCTGCTTTGTTGGGATTAGCATCTACCGACAATAGATAACCGCGTCTATCTGATAGTCCTGGAACGCCATGCCCCGAGTAGAAAACAATAACATCAGACTCATCTGATCGAACGTAATCAAAGAGGGTTCCTTTATGTGACTTATCGCTTCCAAATGCCGATAATAACTCCGCCTGGGTTGCATCCCTTAAATCGATAACGTTTCCAGGCCGATAACCGAGTTTGTTAAGTACAAATTCTCGCATTGCATCTGCATCATTAATCGCAAATTCAACGTCGGGAGTATCTCCTTTGTAATCCCGGTTGCCAATGATTACGGCAATAGCATCTGGTTTTTTTATCTTATACGATTCGGTTACCCGCTTTGCTTGGCCTCGGCGTTCCTGCTTTTGCTTTGTCAGCTTTTTGATGCTAGCCCGTTCATCCATCTCTGCCTTTTTCGCCCATCGCTTAAGTGCATGGTCAGGGCCTGGACGTAAGAAATTAGGCTTAGGTTTAACAGTATTCGCTCTAGCGCGTTCATCATTCGAAGCATTCCGTTTTGTTTCTATCTTGGCTAGAACTGCCGTATCTGGGTCAGGTTTATTGCGTAACTTTTGCACATAAAATAATTTACCTGCTTTCCAAATACCGTCCTTAATTCTCCCATCGGCGAAGGTATAAGTACCTCGACCATGACGTTTATCGTCCTTATAAGCGCCAACATATTTATCACCTTTAAATCTATTTTCAGCTAAATGGTAATACGTGCCCTGACCGTCGGCTTTATCATCCTTGAACCCACCAACATACCGGTCGCCTTTATACTCATTATCAGCTATGTAGTAATATGTACCGTTACCATGCGCTTTACCATTCTTGAACTTACCGTCGTACCTGTCGCCACTTGCAAAGGTAAGAATACCCTGCCCGTTAAATTTATTGTCCTTCCACTCGCCAACGTACTTCTCGCCATTACGATAGGTAACGGTATCTTTGCAATTATGGCGATAAGATGCACGGTAGGATGCATTGTGACACTGCAGCATTTTTACCGTCTTATCTCCTTTGATTACTTCTAAACCTCCCGAAAGAATTTCCTTCACAAAACGTTCCAGTTGATCGCAGTCTATATTGTTTATTTTATGGCTATTACCACTGCTAGGGAGGCCCATGTTTTGAAATTCAGTATCTGACTTACCGCTCTCGTAATCTTCAGATTTTCCATATTTGTTATAAAGAGCCTGGTTAAGGTCATATTTTCCGCAATAGTCAATATGATCAGCAGCTCTGCCTGCTCTGTATTCAGGCGAATGGCCAAAAGTGGTCGTTGTAATAATCAGCGACAATGCGCAGATACCAAATACGAAACGCAAATATCTCATGGAGCTAGTTTAGAATCCATTTCCTGATCGCGTCAAACGGTTCAATAAGCCGACAGCACAGTCTTCAAATCGCCGTTCACCGTTGCGTGTTGATCGCGGCTAAACCGACGACGCGCCTGATATGTCATCTCTTCATCGAGGTAGTCCTTCACCTCGCCAAGCGTGACTTTTCCATCTGCGTTACCGCCAAACTCTTCTTTGTCCGCGTGACCTCCTAATGCCTCAAGAAGGTACTTGGTAAATAATCCGTGTTTAGCATCCTCATCCCAGCTTGCGAACTGATCCCCTTTTGATGCTGTAATGACCACCATTTTATTATCCACACTCTTGGGCTGGCGAATTTTAACAGACAAACCTGATGTTGCCCTAACCAGCATTCCTTTTGGGCTATCACCAGAGAAGCATGCGTCGATAAAGACTTTCATGGAACGCGCCGGGACCTTGGAAAGATTCGTGAGTAAAACCTCAAGCGGATAACCACTTAATTCAGCACGATTTGGCTCGCCATCTACTGGCAGTAAGTATCCTCGTTTATCTCTCAGACCAGGCACACCATGACCAGAATAAAATACAATCACATCAGATTTTTGAGGACGCACATAATCATAAAGCTTTCCTTTATGCGTACTGGCGGTGCCAAACGTTGTTCTAAGCTCCGCCTGTGATGTGTTTCTCAAATCAATAATATTACCTTCGCGATAATGCAGTTGTTCGAGTACAAATTTACGCATGGCATTCGCATCACGCTCTGCAAAATCGACATTAGCCATTCCTTTATAATTTCTATTACCAACTATAACTGCCACCGAGTGACGATTCCTCAGCTGTATTGCTTTTTTTGCCTTATTAGCTTGTTCAGTAATCCGTTTTTTTTCTGCAGCTATTTTAGCGTTTTCTGCCTCTATCTTTTGCGCTCTTTCTTTAGCTTCTTTTAATGCTTTCTCCTCACGGACAGCTTGAAGCTTAGCTAGTCGTTTAAATGCATCTGACTCAAGTCGTGCAATCTGTTCTGCTTTAATCTCACCTGTAGCAATAACGTCGGCACTTTTCTGCCATTGCGTTAAAGCCAACTTACTTTCAACGCCGTGTACACCATCAACCTTACCACGATATAAACCAAGAGACTTGAGCGCTCCCTGAGTGCGTTTTATCAGGGCTTGGGAAGGTTGTGGAGCCGACTTTGAAATTGAGGACGCAACATTGTTTAAGCCAGCAAGAAGTTTGGCACAATCTTGTTCTGACAGGCCCCGCGACTTCGCTTTATCGACGTAAGAAACCCACCCAAGCGCAGCAGACCAACTCTTTCCATCGTTACCCATAGCGTTTCTACAAACCTCGGCGTCGCTCAGAGTGGAGACTTGAAGGGTAGCTGCACGAGTTGCCGCAAGAGACACGTTTTTTTCTTTCCGGTTCAGAATACGGGCGCAGTGTTTTTCTGAAAGACCTAAATTTCTGGCCTCTTTCACTTTTCTCCTTGAATAAGGGTTTCCTGTATCCCAGGTCATCATGTTTATTTTAAGTGCTTGATTACAGATATCGTAATACAAATGTCTGCGTACTTTTTCAGCACTTTTCGAAGCTACTTTTGTATCGCCTAGAATGCGAGAACAGTCTCGCTCGGAAAAACCACGCGCTTTGGCCTGATCAACGTATTTTTGTAAAAACGTTAAAGTCTCCCAAGTATTTTTCTTAGATAGGGCTTTCGAACAAATCATCTGGTTTTTAGTTATACGGGACCGCTCATCACTAGTATTAATCAACGTTTTATTACTGGAGCGGCCTAGTACTTGTGCACAATCTTGGAGCGATAGCCCCCTAGCCTTTGCCTCTTTAATAGCATCTCTTCCGCCGACAGTGGAGTAATCCCATTCAACATCAACGGGAGCTAATGCAAGGAAACATATCTTGTTTCTATCGAAGTTTGCTTCGGTTATTACATCTTTTGTAATTAAAGCCGTTTGCGCTTTTTTTCCAGTGATAGTGCAGTCTGTCCGGTGCTCTCCTATCTTTCCCCATCCCTTTAATGAGGAGTGCAGAATATCGTATTGAAACCAAGCACGGTGCGATCCATGTGTTACGCTAGTAAAAACGCCCTCAAATAAACCTGCTGTTGGGGACTTATAGTTGTGATCAAGTTGAATGACGGCACCACCGAGAAGTCTGTGATTTATTTTTGACTGTATATTTGTGATATTCTTTATTTCAAATTCGAAGATTCTGCTCTCGGTGGTGATGCACTGAAACTTTAACGTCCACGGGCCTTCCCCACCCAATGCAGGCGACATCGTTCCAAACGCCAAAAGAAAGTAACTAACTGCTATAAATACAAATCTCATGCACTAAATTTACGAGAATAACGATTACGCAGTCAAATATATAAAGCGGCCTTAATCGAAAATAATGAGGACTATTCCGCTAAAGAGGCAGATTCTTTATCTTATTAATCTCAATGTGTTCAATGACTTGCGAGGAATCATCATCTAAAGGTTTCTGATCATCATTATTTTCTGCTACCCTTTCTTTATGAGAAACCTCACCGCAATATTTTGTCTGACTCTCGTCATACTTCTTGGAACCGTGGGGAATAGTGAGAGTGCTGATTTCCAAAAGGGAATGTGGGCATACTCGATGAAAGATTATGCAACTGCTTTGCGTGAATTAAAACCACTTGCTGAACAGGGAAATGCCACTGCCCAATACTATGTGGGTGCGATGTATGCCTTTGGTAATGGAGTACATAAGGATTATGTTTTTGCCCTTATGTGGGCAAATATCACCCTTGCGAATGGAAATCACACGGGTACGAGGTTGATAAATTTCGTTGAGAAGAAAATGACTCCATCCGAAATAGAGACGGCACAAGACCTTACCCGTGAATGTGTGCGT
>QBVV01000045.1 GCA_003284265.1 SAR116 cluster bacterium AG-313-A07 | reverse complement strand
CAGCATGCTGAATAGACGTTATAGGGCTTGCACCGGTTCCGCCCTCAAAACCAGATATTGTAACGTGGTCGGCATAAGCTTTTGCCACGCCGGCAGCAACGGTACCCACTCCTAATTCGGAAACAAGTTTTACGCTTACCCGAGCATCTGCGTTAATATTTTTTAAATCATGAATTAGCTGAGCTAAGTCTTCAATGGAATAAATGTCGTGATGAGGCGGTGGAGAAATTAAAGCAACTCCTGGTGTTGAGTTTCTGACACGTCCAATCCACTCATCGACCTTATGGCCAGGTAATTGACCACCTTCTCCGGGCTTTGCCCCTTGAGCCATTTTTATTTGTAAGTCCGTTGCGTTAACCAGGTATTCGGCCGTCACTCCAAATCTACCGGAAGCGACCTGTTTAATGCGGGACACCATAGAGTCCCCATTAGCCAACGGCTTAAACCTCACTGGATCCTCACCCCCTTCGCCACTATTCGAGCGTCCTCCAATTCTATTCATCGCTACAGCAAGTGTTGTGTGAGCCTCCCAGGATATTGAGCCAAAGGACATAGCTCCAGTAGCAAAACGCTTAACTATCTCTTTGGCTGGTTCCACTTCGTTTAAAGGAACGGGAGTGTCAACGAATTTCAAATCGAACAAAGCACGTATATTACGGAGCTTCTTTGATTGATCATTCATTTTTTTTGCGTAAGCACGGTATCTTTTTTCGTCACCCGAGCGGGCAGCATGCTGCAATAGGCCGATCGTTTCCGGCGTCCAAGCATGGGTTTCACCTCTGAGACGAAATGCCAAGTCGCCGCCAACGTCTAATGCACCGCTAAATTGAAGTATTCCTTGGTACGCTATGGCATGACGCCGGACGGATTCACTGGCTATTCCATCTATACCCACACCACCAATGGCGCATTTTGTACCTGTAAAATACTTTGAAAGGAAGGACTCCGAGAGGCCAACTGCGTCAAAAATCTGCGCCCCACAGTAAGATTGGTAAGTAGAAATACCCATCTTGGACATCACTTTAAGGATACCTTTAGTAATTGCCTTGATATACTTTTGATGAAGCTCATCGACACTGACTTTTTGTATTAACTTTGGAGCTAAATCTGTCAATGCATCAAAAGCTAAATATGGATTTATTGCTTCTGCACCATACCCGGCCAATAAACAAAAATCATGAACGCGACGGGCTTCGCCAGTTTCTACGACTAGGCCTGCACTGGTTCGCAAACCAGCTCGTATTAAATGATGATGAACCCCTGCTGTAGCCAACAAAGAGGGTATAGGAATATGATCCGAGTCGACATCACGGTCTGATAGTATTAAAATATTAAAGCCACTTTGGACCGCCTCTTCCGCCTCCAAACAAAGTCTCTCTATTGCTTTTTCCATCCCTAACGCACCATCTGTCGCAGGATAGGTAGCGCTCAAGGTTGATGTTTTAAATGCTTGATCAACATGGTTCTCTATTTGACGAACTCTTTCCAAGTCCAAATTACTAATGATAGGTTGCCGAACCTCAAGTCGATGGCGTGCCCCTGCCCCTTCCGGCTCTAGCAGGTTTGGCCTCGGACCAATTAAAGAAACCAATGACATTACTAACTCTTCGCGAATTGGGTCTATTGGTGGATTAGTCACTTGGGCAAAACATTGTTTGAAATAATCAAAGAGTAACTTAGGCCTATCCGACAACACTGCGATGGGCGTATCCCTGCCCATAGATCCAATCGGGTCATCACCATTTAACCCCATCGGGGTTAAGAACTGCTTTATATCCTCCTGCGTATAACCGAAAGCCTGCTGTCTCTGTATCAAAGTTTCTGGGTCGGGCGTCATAGCGCCGATTTCGTTCGGTAAATCTTCGAGCTGAATTTGGGTCCTATCGAGCCATTCTTGATAGGGATGCTTGGCCGCCAATGAAGTTTTCAACTCCTCATCACCGATTATACGTCCCTCCTCCAGATCTATTAATAGCATTTTACCCGGTTGCAAACGCCATTTTTGAACAACGTTATCATCGGGAACAGGAAGAACGCCATCTTCTGATCCCATGATAACCAGATCATCGGTAGTGACCATGTAGCGCGCAGGCCTTAGACCATTTCGATCAAGAGTGGCGCCCACTTGTCGCCCGTCTGTAAATGCTATTGCCGCGGGTCCATCCCACGGCTCCATAAGAGCTGCGTTATATTCATAAAAAGCACGGCGAGCTGGATCCATTAAGTCATTATTATTCCATGCTTCTGGGATCATCATCATCATTGCATGAGCTAGAGAATAACCTCCAGCAACTAAAAGTTCGAGAGCATTATCAAAGGTAGCTGAGTCAGACGCGCCGTCTCCTATTAAAGGCCACAATTTATCAAGGTCTTCTCCGAGAACTTTAGAGGACATTGTGGCTCTTCGAGCAGCCATCCAATTGATATTACCTCTTACAGTGTTTATCTCTCCATTATGACAGAGCAAACGGAATGGCTGAGCTAATTTCCAAGATGGGAACGTGTTGGTCGAAAACCTCTGATGAACAAGAGCTACTGCAGAAACCATCCTCTCGTCGGAAAGGTCTAAATAATAACTATCCAGATTGGTACACAAAACCATCCCCTTGTAACATACAAGGCGAGATGAGAATGAGGTTATGTAAAATACACCGGTACTATCGCCATCATCGCCCTCGCCCGGATACCAAATTTTTTTATGGGCTTGTTTTCTGATAACAAAAAGTTTTCTTTCAAACTCTTCCTGATCAACAACCCCACTGGGTCGGGAGATAACAACCTGCTTAATGATAGGTTCATTCGGCTTAACACTCTCTCCAAGGCACGCATTATCGGTTGGAACATCCCTCCAACCAAGAACAGTCGACCCCTCACTTGCCACCGATCTAATGATGCTATCAACACACCTATTGCGGGTGTCCTCATCTCTCGGCAAGAACACCATTCCAACGCCATAATGACCAGATTCAGGCAGAACGACATTATCTCTTGCTAATTCTTGTCGCATCAGTTGGTCTGGTATGTGAACCAAGATCCCCGCCCCGTCGCCAGCAAGCGGATCGGCACCAACTGCCCCCCGATGATCGAGATTCGCTAAAATTTGAAGACCGTCACGAACAAGCTTGTGTGTCTTCTTCCCTTTTATGTGTGCAATAAAACCAAAACCACAATTGTCCTTTTCATGGTCAGGATCATACAGCCCACTTCTTTCTTTCGTATTAGAACGTTGGTTCACTTCGAATTCCGACAATCTCTTCCCCAATTAAACAGCTATCCACAAGACCAAGTGAAGCCGAGCCTTGTCGGCTAAATTCAAAGCTTCATCGTCTCTGACCTCCTCATCCAGGAGCGCATCACGAACCTGTTAATATAGTAAAATTGTGCAGAGAAGGCAAATATCTGAAGGCAAAACCAATAAAAAAACTTTATCATTCAAAATTAACAAAAAAATAGCGTTTTATACATAAGGAGGCTTTTGCTATCCACTCTTGTGATGAGTTTAATAATTGAAGAGTAACTATAATCTGACATCATCGCTTCTTTGGTTAAGCAATAATTTGTCGCATTGAAATGATCGGGAAATCTATGACCAAGTACAAATATATCGAAGTTACACCAATTGCTAATGCGATCGGCGCAGAAATTTCTGGAGTGGATATATCAATAGACCTTCCAGAACCAGTCATTTTGGAAATAAGACAGGCTTTACTGGAATATTTAGTCATTTTTTTCCGTGATCAGAACCTTTCCGACCCAGAACGCCACCGATCTTTTTCTCAGCGGTTTGGTCAACTTTTTGTACATCCAAACTTCAATCTTGGACAAAAGGATCCCGAGATGGTCTTTATAACGCGAAAGCCCGGTGATACAGCCATAGTGGGGGAAACCTGGCATGCAGATACGACTATGATGAAGGCGCCACCAATGGCCGCTATATTGTATGCTTTGGAGGCACCAACTTGCGGAGGAGACACCCTTTTCGCTAACCAATACTTGGCATACGAAAGTCTTTCTGAGGGTATGAAAAAAATGTTAACTGGGCTTAAAGCGGTACATAACGACTCAAAAGTCGCGGGACCCAAAGTTGGTTTCAATTCTAAAAGATCGACGACCGTTAGAGAGGATGATGCTTGGCAATTGACTGAAAACGCGCACCCTGTTGTTCGTACTCACCCAGAAACAAAAAGGAAAGGACTTTTTATAAACAGCACCTATGTTCAACGCTTGGAAGGCATGACAGTTGAAGAAAGCGAACCTATTTTAACGTATCTATATGAACATGCGGTACGACCCGAATTTAGTTGCAGGTTTCGATGGCGCTCTGGATCCGTGGCGTTTTGGGATAATCGCTGTGTCCAGCACCTCGCAATTAACGATATTCAGAATGCTGTTAGACGAATGCAAAGAACACAACTTGTCGGAGATCTCGTTCAATGATTCCCTCCATCATGATTCAAGTAGAAATGATTTTATTTTATCTATTTCCATATCGGTTGTTAATCCAGGACAATGTCCAACGTTATCGACAGCAAGTAGTTCCGTTTTAGGTCCTGTAGTTTGCATTTTTGATACTGTTTCTGCTGTTAATAACTTGGAATCTTTTCCCCAGATAGTTAGCACTGGCGATGATATTCTGTCCCAACTTCGCCAAATACTTGTAGCCCCTGGTTCTCTGCCCGTTACAATTTTTGGATCATAATGTAATCGCCATTTGCCAGTTTCAGTTTTGCTCAAGCTGTCTCTAGCAAATTTTTGAGCCGCTTCATGAGTAAAAGGCCCAAAAGCTTTTTTACTTTCAAGAATAAACTGGACGCCCTCTTCTTCTGTGTCGTAAATTCCTGCCGCGGATGCTAACGCCGCATTTCCCGCCCTACCCTCTGCGCTCACAAACGGGCCAATATCATTTAAAACCAATTTATTGATGGGGTTATTTGTTTTAGAAGCCAATTCCATACCGAGCAAACCGCCCATAGAGGTACCGATCCAATCAACACGTTCCGCCTCTGAACGAGCAATTAAAGCATTAAGCACATTATGAAAAATTGGAAACTGATTATCTTTCGAAATAAGGTATTTATAGTCCTCAGCTTGATCTAACCAATCACTATTTCCCCTACCCGGCATATCAATCGCTAAAATTCTGTAATACGAGGATAGCGCAGCAGCTATTGTATCAAAATCTAATCTGTTCCTCGATAAACCATGAACACATATAAGAACATTTTTAGAATTAGGCGTGCCCCATTCCCTATAACAAACTTTTTTAAAGCCTCCTGACACTAAAACTGTTAAATATTTATCCTGAAAAAGTTTGTTTCCCATTGATAATTCCAAAAGCGGTTAGAAAGATAAAAGTATAAAGTATTGTTCAGGTTAGGGCCCAGTTCAACATAATTTTTGGAGTAGATAAATGTCTGCTGAAGTACATCATGAAGAGATGAAATATGCGATTGGGCAATCAGTTTCCCGGACCGAAGATCCGCAGTTATTGCGTGGCCATGGCGAATACACTGATGATCTAAAGCTCCCCAATCAAGCTTACGCCGCAATTGTTCGGAGCCCAGTCGCCCATGGAGTTATTAAAAATATTGATCTTTCTGGAGCCAAACAACTACCGGGAGTATTACTTATTCTTACCGGCCATGACTTAACCAATTATGGAAACCTCCCTTGTGGGATGCAGTTAAAAAGTAAGGATGGTTCGCCTCTTAAAAAACCGGATCGACCTTCGTTGGTAACGGACAAAGTACGCTTTGTTGGCGATCCTGTGGCCTGTGTTATTGCAGACACCCCTAATGGTGCCAGAGATGCTGCTGAGATGGTCTATATTGATATGGATATCCTACCCGCTGTAACTTCAGCGCGGGAAGCAGCTAAATCCGGCGCCCCCACACTATATAATGAAGTGAAAGAGAATGTTGCCCTCGACTTTCAATTCGGCGATCCACGTCTAGTCGATAAAGCATTTGAATCCGCAGATCATGTAAGTCGTATTGATATTAGAAATAATAGGGTTGTAGTCGCCTCGATGGAACCGCGCTCCGCATTAGCAGATTACAATTCGAAAACGGAATGTTTCACAATGCGAATTGGATGCCAGGGTGCATTTGGAATGCGGAATCAACTCGCCGCACTACTAAACGTCGAGCGTGAAAAAATTCGTGTCTTAACAGGAAATGTTGGCGGTTCCTTTGGAATGAAAAGCTTCGTCTATCCGGAATATATATGTTTACTTCATGCCGCGAAGGTTTTGGGACGCCCTGTTAAATGGACTGAAGAGCGGTCATCGAGTTTTCTATCCGACCAGCAAGGCCGCGACCATGAAGTTTATGGTGAACTGGCTTTGAATAAGGCTGGAGAGTTTCAAGCCGTTCGGCTTTTCCTGCATTCAAATCTGGGAGGCTATTTAGCAGCTGTTGGCCCAAATATGGCAACTAATAATATGGTTAAGAATATAACTAGTGTTTATAAAACACCCCTCATAGAAGTGAATACCAAGTGTGTTTTCACCAACACAACTCCGATTAGTGCATATAGAGGAGCCGGTCGTCCCGAGGCCAATTATTATATGGAACGTCTTATCGAGACTGCTGCCCGAGAGATGAATATTGATAGAATGGAATTAAGAAAACGAAATCATATTCAGCCAGATCAAATTCCTTATGAAGCTCCTTCTGGACAGTGTTATGATAGCGGCAATTTTCCAGCTATTTTGCAGACTGGGCTAGAATTCTCCGATTGGGAGAATTACACAAAAAGAAAGAGCGCAAGCAAAGAAAAGGGGCTGCTGAGAGGAATGGGGGTCAGCAACTACCTAGAAGTGACAGCGCCGGTGGAAACAGAAATGGGTGGAATACGATTTGAAGATAATGGTGATGTAACTATCATCACCGGTACTCTTGACTATGGCCAAGGTCACGCTGCTCCATTCGCACAAGTTCTACACACCTATCTGGGTATACCATTCAAAAAAATACGTCTGTTGCAGGGTGATAGTGATGAATTGATTACTGGCGGTGGCACAGGCGGTTCCAAATCCATTATGGCATCCGGAGGTGCCATAGTAGAAGCAAGCGTTGAGGTAATAAAAAAAGCTAAACAAGTCGCCTCGCATGTCTTCGAAACTTCAATCCAAGATATTGAATTTCAAAATGGGACCATGGTTGTCGCTGGAACGGATAAATCGATAACATTGTCAGAACTGTCTGCAAAGCTGAAGACAGAATTAAAAGGTTTTCCCGATCTCCCTGACAGTCTTGATGTTAAACTCGACCACAAGGGGATCCCCTCCGCGTTTCCGAATGGTTGCCATGTTTGTGAAGTTGAAATAGATCCAGAAACTGGACGTATAAAATTTGATGATTATTATATGGTGAATGATTTTGGTGTCTTAGTGAACCCTCTAATGGTCGAAGGACAGTGCCACGGCGGAGTAGTTCAGGGCTTGGGACAGGCAGTGATGGAAGACGTTGTTTACGATGATGATGGACAAGTTTTATCTGGATCCTTTATGGACTATGCATTACCGAGAGCTTCCGATGTGCCTAATTTTCATTTCTCGAGTCTACCATCTCCTGCAACCACCAATGCATTAGGCGTTAAAGGATGCGGCGAAGCCGGATGTGCAGGCGCGATGCCCGCCGTTATGAATGCCATTGTTGACGCTTTATCAGAATTCGGAATAACTCATATTGATATGCCTGCCACACCCCAGAAAATTTGGCGTGCAATACAAAATTCAAAAAGGTAGTCATTCTCATAAAGTGATTATAGTTAGTTAATTTTTAAAAGGAGTTTTAATAATGGCCTCCAAAGCTATGATAGTTGCCGCGCAACCCGAGGCTGCAGAAGCTGGTGCTCGTGTCTTAATGGCTGGGGGAAATGCTATTGACGCTGCAATAACGGCTGCTCTTGTGCAAGGAACAGTGGACCCCCAAATGTGTGGTATAGCTGGTTTTGGAAACTGCCAAATAAAAATTCCAGAAAAGGGGATTCATACATGTATCGATTTTCATGGAAAGACCCCATTGGCAGCTACCCCCAACATGTGGGAATCACTTATTGAATCAGAAACACGAGATGGATTTGGTTTTGTTTTGAAAGGGAATGTGAATGATTTGGGTTATCAAGCAATCACAACTCCCGGTAGCTTAAAAGCCTATTACGAGGCGATAGAAAACTTTGGAACGTGGGATTGGGCTGATGTTGTTGCTCCTGCAATTAACCATGCGGAAAATGGTTTCATAGTTCGTCCTCACGTTTCGTTTTGGTGGAACTACGGGGCTAACTATGGTCGAGTTGGGGTAGATGAACGACTAAAGTTTTCAAGAACAGGCGCAGCAGCGTATTTTAACAAAAATGGAAACCTTAAGAGAATTGGGGACCGGGTAAAGATCCCCGGAATGGATGAAACGCTTAGACGAATCGCCAAATCAGGTCCAGATATTTTCTATACAGGATCAATTGCTGAGCAAATAGCAGAGGACATGCGAAAAAATAACGGCCTGCTATCCTATCACGATCTATCAAACTATTCCACTACAGCCACTGATCCCTTAAAGGGCACCTATAGAGGATTTGAAGTCGCGACCAACCACCCGCCTGGAGGGGGTATCATGCTACTCGAGATGCTCAATATTCTCGAGCATTTTGATCTAGGTACGATAGGCCATAACACCTCTGAATATATTCGGATAGTGGCAGAAGCTATGAAGCAGGCAACTGTAGATAAAGAAATGTTTGTGGGGGACCCGGAATTTGTGAAAATCCCTACTGAGAGACTTCTATCACAAGAGCATGCTTTATCATGCGCAAAAAATATTGAGTTAGGAAATAAGGTAAATGTGGAGCGGGTTGGCCAGCCCGAGCCAAGAGACACAACGCATGTTGCAGTGGTTGACGAAAAAGGAAACTGTGTGACAATGACTCACTCGTTAGGCATGCCATCAGGCGTTATCACTGATGGCTTAGGCTTTATGTATAACGGAGCAATGGGGGTGTTTGATCCTAGGCCTGGTCGCGCAGGTTCTATAGCTCCTGGGAAAAGTCGTTTCACATCACTCGCTCCTACGATCGTGTCGCAAGGAAGTGAGCCACAGATTGTTCTTGGAGCACCTGGAGGAACACAAATTGCCATGGGTATTTTACAGGCGGTTCTAAACGTCATTGATTTTGATATGACAATGCTTGAAGCGGTGTCAGCACCGCGATTTTCGTCCACGAGTAATATTATCGATGTTATGAGCAGAATTCCAACATATGTGACAAATAGTCTGGAAGGGCAAAATTATAAGGTAGAGAGAAGTCCTCTAACATTTGGTATCGCTGCTGTTCATGGGATAAGAATCAAAAATGGTCAAATGGATGGAGGGGCCGATCCTGGTCACGATGGTGTCGCCCTCGGAATGTAATGAAAATGTCGAAAAGCCTGGAAACTATTCCTTTTAATATAGAAAATGTTATAGCACGCAGAGCCCGTATGGGTTTAGTCGCATTGGCCACTGATCATGTTATCGAACACGAATTGTCCAGACTTGTGCATCCAATTGAAGGAATACAGATTTATACCACGCGTATACCGATGGAACCCGAAGTCACACCAAAATCGCTTCATGGAATGAAGCAATTATTAACTAACGCGGCAAAAACCCTGCTTCCCGGTGTTTCGTTCAACGTTATCGCATATGGATGCACATCAGCCAGTGTGATTATAGGTGAGAAAGAAATAGGAGAGGCTATTCAAATCGCTCACCCGGATGTTGCAATTACAACGCCTATCACAGCATGCCTTGCTGCTTTAAAAACGCTCAATGCCACTAGAGTTGGTTTACTAACTCCATATGTCGAAGCGGTTAACCAACCAATAAGGGAATATTTCAAGAGGAATAAAATAGAAATCGTCAAATCTGCAACATTTTCTGAAATTGACGACAATCGTGCAGGAATGATTACCCCTGACTCCATTAAAAGAGCCGTCTTGGAGGTTTTTTCTGGTTTAGATTTGGATCTTATTTTTATATCCTGCACAAGCCTCCGAGCAGCAGAACTCATCCCCGAGTTAGAAACTTTGTTGGGAGTGCATGTAACTTCCAGCAATCATGCATTAGCGTGGCACATGCTTAGGTTGTCAGGGGTTTTGGATCCGTTGCCGAGAAAAGGGAATTTATTTTCATTATAAAAATTTTTATAAAGGAAATAGCTCTTTTATTTTTTATTAATCAATGACTTCTGAGAGGTATCATCCATGGAAAACAAGCTTTCTGCGGGTAGTCAAATACCTGATATTGATATTTCCTTGATAAATGGAGATTCAGCCCGTTTATACGAAGAAAAGGCTAACTGGAGTCTGCTTGTTATTTATAGAGGGCTTCATTGCCCCATTTGCAAAGATTACGCCGCCAAATTTGAAACCAATCTATCCAAGTTATACGATATGAACACACAATTATTTTTTGTTTCCGCCGATCCCATAGATAAAGCTAAAATATTCGCTGAAGAGTTAAATCTTAAATCTAAAATTGGCTACGGGTTAACAATAGAACAAATGAGAAAATTGGGATTATATAGCTCGGAGCCCCGCCCAAACGAAGTTGATTATATATTTCCTGAGCCAGGTCTTTTTTTGATAAACCCAAAAGGCAAAATACATATAATTGAACTATCTAATGCACCTTTTATTAGGCCCGATATCGACCTTATTCTGCGCGGCATCAATCATATCCAAAAAAACAATTATCCGATACGGGGTACGCATTGAACATCTTTTGAGATAATCTGTAGTTATAGTTGAACTGAATTACGTCTTCTTCAATAAGAAAGGAAGTTTAAAGTGACAATAGCAATGCCATTTGAACCAAGAGGTATTATCCCTGCCTGTTTACTTCCTTTTGATGTGGACTTGAATATTGACGAAAAACATTTTCGGTCACACCTTCGAGACCTTGTTAATGTTGATGGTATTAGCGCTATAACGATCAACGCCCATTCGATGGAAGTACACGCTTTATCAATAGAAGAACAAGCTAGAACTACTGATATAACACTCGATGAAATTGGAGACCAAATTCCTATTATCCATGGAGTTTATGCCGATGGTTCCGCGAATGCGGCTAGGATAGCAAAACAAGCAGAGCAACGGGGTGCAAGATGCCTGCTTGTCTTCCCCCCCAACACACTCGCTATGGGCGGCCAAATGCGGCCTGAAATGGCAATAAGACATTTTGAAACAATCGCCTCAGCTACGTCACTGCCTATAATCCTCTTTCAATATCCACTCGGTCCTGGGCTTGGCTATCCGATAGATACATTATTAGAAATTTGTCGTCGAGTTCCCCAGGTCAGAGCGATAAAAGATTGGTGTAATGATGCTGCATTACACGAACGGCACATAAGAGAGCTAAGATCTCTGGATACACCCGTAAATATACTTTCTACTCATAGTGCGTGGCTACTTTCCTCATTAGTACAAGGGTGTGACGGTCTGCTTTCCGGCGCAGGCAGTGTAATAGCTAATTTGCAAGTTGCACTATTTCGCGCCTTCAAAAACGGTGATTTAAAAGAGGCTCGGCGTATAAATGATAAGATTTATCCGACTGTTAGAGCATTTTATGATGCCCCTTTTCTCGATATGCACAATCGGATGAAAGAGGCACTATTCTATCTCGACCGTCTCCCAGAGGCACATGTTCGTCCTCCTCTTATGAAATTACATAAAGACGAAATTTTAAAAATCGAAAAATGCATGGATGCTGCCGGATTAACACCAAACAATGTTTACCAAAACGTGGCATAGGCAATTTTCAGCGTATATCTCCGTTATTTTAACCAAGCATAAAAAGCCAACAATGCACCGTTGTATTCGCTTTTTGATGTTCTATTTATCCGACGTCTCGTTTTTTCCCGCCAGCTAACCGATCTATTGCCTCTCCTAATACTCCCTTAGGAAGGAAGATAATAAATAGAATTAACATTAGCCCATATACCGTCGTGTCGAGACCCGCTAAATCAATTCCCTCGGTTCGCAAAGATGTAATTAAATTTCGGAAAACCTCGGTCATGAGCAATGTAATAATGGCTCCTATTGTAGGACCCATCATTGTATACAAACCGCCAACTACTACTGCAAAAACAATTTGCAAAGAAATTCCAATACCACCGATAACTTCTGGGCCGATGAACATTTGATATTGGCAATATAAAGCACCGCCAAGCGCCGTTAACACAGCACTAAGCATGGTGATTTTAAGTTTACTAGCGGTGACGTGGACGCCTGCCGCCGCAGACGCATCTTCATCCTCAGAGATAGAGTCTAGAGCAAATCGCAACATTGATCTATCCACGGCTCGCCATATTAGAAGGCCAATTCCCCAGGCAATTAATACTACAAAATAAAATGTTTCTTTATCTGCAAACTGAATTGCGGCAATAGAAGTTCCTTCCCCATGACGTTCGGGTGTAAAACCCAAAGAGCCACCGGTAGTATCGCGACATGCTATAATTACTAATTTCACCACTTCGCTTAACGCAAGAGTGACTAGTGCAAAATAGTGACCTACTATTTTAAATTGAAAACACGGATAGGCTACTAGAAAGGCCATTATAGCTGCCGTAATCATAGCAGCAGGAATTCCTATCCATGGCGAAATACCCCCGTAGTTCCATAATAGTGCTGTAACGTAAGCTCCAATGCTCATAAATGCACCATGTCCGAGAGACACAAGGCCAAATCGACCCATCAATGACCAGGCGGTATAAACAAGTGACCAAATTAAAATCATAATGATGAGATGCAGCGGATACTGAGGGGCAACAAATGGAACCGCTATAAGAAGTACACCAATTATATAAGGAAGCTGTTTCATGATTATTTTTTCCCCAATAAACCTTGAGGCCGTATGAACATCATCACGATGAAAAATACAAAGGCCAGCACATAACCCCATTCCATTTCACTATACAGCCCACCAACGCTGATTATTATCGATAAAATAAAAGCAGCAACAAATCCCCCTATCATATTGCCGAGGCCACCCAAAACACAAATGATGAACGTAATTGGTCCAAAGCTTATACCAACAAAAGGATGAACGTCATATTGCAAAACAAGAAGACATGCCGCCAAACCGCCAAGTCCTCCTCCTACTAGCGCTGTAACCCAGTATACTTTTTTGGCATCAACTCCCATCAAAACCATAACCTCTCGGTCCTGGCTAATGGCTCTAATTGCCGCGCCTATGTAGGTGCGTGTGAGAAAAAAGTAAACTGCCGCCATGCCAATTAAAGCAACGCCAAAAGCCAGTAAGCGAGCGTAACTGAAATACATTTCATTGAATTCTAAAATTGGAAGTCTAAGACCTAAATTCCGGAATTCTATGCTGAACATAAGTGTAGCGACACTCTGTAAAAAAAATAATAGTCCGCCAGTTGCCAATAACTGATTTATTGGTGGGGAACCCAGAATCGGCGAAATTATAAGTAGGTGTACCAGGAAGCCCATGATTGAGACTAACCCAATCGCCGCCACAGCTGCCAAGAGTATGTGCACATCGTATACACCTGCCAGCCAGTACATGGTGTACATTCCAAACATCACTAGCTCTGCATAACAGATCCATACCACATCTACGACACCGAATATAAGATTTAGGCCCAAAGACAGAAGGGCCAAAACACCACCAAACAGAATCCCATTAACCAATGCCTCTAGCAGAAAAATATCAAAAATTTCGTCCATTAATCCTCATCCTTAAGCAAAAAGCTAAAGTCCCATATATGCCTTACGAACGGTTTCACTCTCTAGTAAATCTGACGACTTACCGCTATCTATTAATTGACCCGCTTCTAACAAATAAGCCCATCAATAAATTGGTTTTAAATGATATTGGCCCGTTTGTGAGCGCAGAGGGTAGGGCGGGAAATGCGGCGTTAGCATCCGCGGCAGGAATTTACGACACAGAAGAAGAGGGCGTCCAGTTTATTCTTGAAAGTAAAAAAGCTTTTGGGCCTTTTACTCATGAAGCGGCTCAAAAATTTGCTAGAGACAGCTTGAGCAAAACTGAAACTGGCAAATGGCGATTACATTATGATCCAAAAATTGTAACGGGCAGAGAACCAGGGGCTACAAGTATTTGGCGAAGTTGGGACAGAATATCATCGCCAGTGCTAACTATCTGGGGAAAAGATTCCAAGTTATTAACAGCAGAAACAGTATCAAAAATGCAAACTACAGGACCTAAAACGGAACTACTTGCTGTCGATAACGTTGGACATTGTCCTGGATTAACAACCGATATGGAAATAGATAAAATAAAATCATTTCTACTTGAATCATGATGGAGGGAATCATTGAACGAGATCTCCGACAAGTTGTGTTCTTTGCATTCGTCTAACAGCATTCTGAATATCGTTAATTGCGAGGTGCTGGACACAGCGATTATCCCAAAACGCCACGGATCCAGAGCGCCATCGAAACCTGCAACTAAATTCGGGTCGTACCGCATGTTCATATAGATACGTTAAAATAGGTTCGCTTTCTTCAACTGTCATGCCTTCCAAGCGTTGAACATAGGTGCTGTTTATAAAAAGTCCTTTCCTTTTTGTTTCTGGGTGAGTACGAACAACAGGGTGCGCGTTTTCAGTCAATTGCCAAGCATCATCCTCTCTAACGGTCGTCGATCTTTTAGAATTGAAACCAACTTTGGGTCCCGCGACTTTTGAGTCGTTATGTACCGCTTTAAGCCCAGTTAACATTTTTTTCATACCCTCAGAAAGACTTTCGTATGCCAAGTATTGGTTAGCGAAAAGGGTGTCTCCTCCGCAAGTTGGTGCCTCCAAAGCATACAATATAGCGGCCATTGGTGGCGCCTTCATCATAGTCGTATCTGCATGCCAGGTTTCCCCCACTATGGCTGTATCACCGGGCTTTCGCGTTATAAAGACCATCTCGGGATCCTTTTGTCCAAGATTGAAGTTTGGATGTACAAAAAGTTGACCAAACCGCTGAGAAAAAGATCGGTGGCGTTCTGGGTCGGAAAGGTTCTGATCACGGAAAAAAATGACTAAATATTCCAGTAAAGCCTGTCTTATTTCCAAAATGACTGGTTCTGGAAGGTCTATTGATATATCCACTCCAGAAATTTCTGCGCCGATCGCATTAGCAATTGGTGTAACTTCGATATATTTGTACTTGGTCATAGATTTCCCGATCATTTCAATGCGACAAATTATTGCTTAACCAAAGAAGCGATGATGTCAGATTATAGTTACTCTTCAATTATTAAACTCATCACAAGAGTGGATAGCAAAAGCCTCCTTATGTATAAAACGCTATTTTTTTGTTAATTTTGAATGATAAAGTTTTTTTATTGGTTTTGCCTTCAGATATTTGCCTTCTCTGCACAATTTTACTATATTAACAGGTTCGTGATGCGCTCCTGGATGAGGAGGTCAGAGACGATGAAGCTTTGAATTTAGCCGACAAGGCTCGGCTTCACTTGGTCTTGTGGATAGCTGTTTAATTGGGGAAGAGATTGTCGGAATTCGAAGTGAACCAACGTTCTAATACGAAAGAAAGAAGTGGGCTGTATGATCCTGACCATGAAAAGGACAATTGTGGTTTTGGTTTTATTGCACACATAAAAGGGAAGAAGACACACAAGCTTGTTCGTGACGGTCTTCAAATTTTAGCGAATCTCGATCATCGGGGGGCAGTTGGTGCCGATCCGCTTGCTGGCGACGGGGCGGGGATCTTGGTTCACATACCAGACCAACTGATGCGACAAGAATTAGCAAGAGATAATGTCGTTCTGCCTGAATCTGGTCATTATGGCGTTGGAATGGTGTTCTTGCCGAGAGATGAGGACACCCGCAATAGGTGTGTTGATAGCATCATTAGATCGGTGGCAAGTGAGGGGTCGACTGTTCTTGGTTGGAGGGATGTTCCAACCGATAATGCGTGCCTTGGAGAGAGTGTTAAGCCGAATGAACCTATCATTAAGCAGGTTGTTATCTCCCGACCCAGTGGGGTTGTTGATCAGGAAGAGTTTGAAAGAAAACTTTTTGTTATCAGAAAACAAGCCCATAAAAAAATTTGGTATCCGGGCGAGGGCGATGATGGCGATAGTACCGGTGTATTTTACATAACCTCATTCTCATCTCGCCTTGTATGTTACAAGGGGATGGTTTTGTGTACCAATCTGGATAGTTATTATTTAGACCTTTCCGACGAGAGGATGGTTTCTGCAGTAGCTCTTGTTCATCAGAGGTTTTCGACCAACACGTTCCCATCTTGGAAATTAGCTCAGCCATTCCGTTTGCTCTGTCATAATGGAGAGATAAACACTGTAAGAGGTAATATCAATTGGATGGCTGCTCGAAGAGCCACAATGTCCTCTAAAGTTCTCGGAGAAGACCTTGATAAATTGTGGCCTTTAATAGGAGACGGCGCGTCTGACTCAGCTACCTTTGATAATGCTCTCGAACTTTTAGTTGCTGGAGGTTATTCTCTAGCTCATGCAATGATGATGATGATCCCAGAAGCATGGAATAATAATGACTTAATGGATCCAGCTCGCCGTGCTTTTTATGAATATAACGCAGCTCTTATGGAGCCGTGGGATGGACCCGCGGCAATAGCATTTACAGACGGGCGACAAGTGGGCGCCACTCTTGATCGAAATGGTCTAAGGCCTGCGCGCTACATGGTCACTACCGATGATCTGGTTATCATGGGATCAGAAGATGGCGTTCTTCCTGTTCCCGATGATAACGTTGTTCAAAAATGGCGTTTGCAACCGGGTAAAATGCTATTAATAGATCTGGAGGAGGGACGTATAATCGGTGATGAGGAGTTGAAAACTTCATTGGCGGCCAAGCATCCCTATCAAGAATGGCTCGATAGGACCCAAATTCAGCTCGAAGATTTACCGAACGAAATCGGCGCTATGACGCCCGACCCAGAAACTTTGATACAGAGACAGCAGGCTTTCGGTTATACGCAGGAGGATATAAAGCAGTTCTTAACCCCGATGGGGTTAAATGGTGATGACCCGATTGGATCTATGGGCAGGGATACGCCCATCGCAGTGTTGTCGGATAGGCCTAAGTTACTCTTTGATTATTTCAAACAATGTTTTGCCCAAGTGACTAATCCACCAATAGACCCAATTCGCGAAGAGTTAGTAATGTCATTGGTTTCTTTAATTGGTCCGAGGCCAAACCTGCTAGAGCCGGAAGGGGCAGGGGCACGCCATCGACTTGAGGTTCGGCAACCTATCATTAGTAATTTGGACTTGGAAAGAGTTCGTCAAATAGAGAACCATGTTGATCAAGCATTTAAAACATCAACCTTGAGCGCTACCTATCCTGCGACAGATGGTGCGTTAGGGATGGAAAAAGCAATAGAGAGACTTTGTTTGGAGGCGGAAGAGGCGGTCCAAAGTGGCTTTAATATTTTAATACTATCAGACCGTGATGTCGACTCGGATCATATTCCTATACCCTCTTTGTTGGCTACAGCAGGGGTTCATCATCATTTAATACGAGCTGGTTTGCGAACCAGTGCAGGCCTAGTCGTAGAAACTGGCGAAGCCCGTCGCGTTCATGATTTTTGTTTATTGGCCGGGTATGGTGCAGAAGCAATAAATCCATATTTAGCTTTTGATGCATTGACAGATTTAGCTCCAAAGTTAATACAAAAAGTCAGTGTCGATGAGCTTCATCAAAAGTATATCAAGGCAATTACTAAAGGTATCCTTAAAGTGATGTCCAAGATGGGTATTTCTACTTACCAATCTTACTGTGGGGCGCAGATTTTTGACGCAGTTGGCCTCTCGGAGTCCTTCCTTTCAAAGTATTTTACAGGTACAAAATGCGCCATTGGTGGTGTGGGTATAGATGGAATAGCCAGTGAATCCGTCCGGCGTCATGCCATAGCGTACCAAGGAATACTTCAATTTAGCGGTGCATTAGACGTTGGCGGCGACTTGGCATTTCGTCTCAGAGGTGAAACCCATGCTTGGACGCCGGAAACGATCGGCCTATTGCAGCATGCTGCCCGCTCGGGTGACGAAAAAAGATACCGTGCTTACGCAAAAAAAATGAATGATCAATCAAAGAAGCTCCGTAATATACGTGCTTTGTTCGATTTGAAATTCGTTGACACTCCCGTTCCTTTAAACGAAGTGGAACCAGCCAAAGAGATAGTTAAGCGTTTTGCTACTGGAGCTATGTCCTTTGGCTCAATATCCTGGGAGGCTCACACAACACTTGCTGTAGCGATGAATAGAATTGGAGGACGCTCGAATAGTGGCGAAGGGGGTGAGGATCCAGTGAGGTTTAAGCCGTTGGCTAATGGGGACTCTATGGTGTCCCGCATTAAACAGGTCGCTTCCGGTAGATTTGGAGTGACGGCCGAATACCTGGTTAACGCAACGGACTTACAAATAAAAATGGCTCAAGGGGCAAAGCCCGGAGAAGGTGGTCAATTACCTGGCCATAAGGTCGATGAGTGGATTGGACGTGTCAGAAACTCAACACCAGGAGTTGCTTTAATTTCTCCACCGCCTCATCACGACATTTATTCCATTGAAGACTTAGCTCAGCTAATTCATGATTTAAAAAATATTAACGCAGATGCTCGGGTAAGCGTAAAACTTGTTTCCGAATTAGGAGTGGGTACCGTTGCTGCCGGCGTGGCAAAAGCTTATGCCGACCACGTTACAATATCTGGTTTTGAGGGCGGAACCGGTGCAAGCCCTATAACGTCTATTCAGCATGCTG
>QBVV01000044.1 GCA_003284265.1 SAR116 cluster bacterium AG-313-A07 | reverse complement strand
CGCTTTGACACTAGTAGCTTGTGATAATAGTCAGGAAGTAGGAGTTTTCGAATCAATAGATCAATGCGTAGATAAAGCAGGATTTACCCGTGATGTATGTGAGGCCAATCAGAAAGTCGCTCAGTCGGAACATATTAGGGTGTCGCCAAAATATACTTCGTTGTCGGATTGTGAGACAGACTTCGGTTCCGAAAAATGTGAAGTGGCGCCTCAGAGAACGACGTCGGGCGGGTCAGTGTTCATGCCAATGATGATGGGGTATATGATGGGTAACATGTTAAGTGGAGGTTCACGTGTTGCAACTCAACCACTTTACCGATCTCGTGATGACGCCCGAAACTTTAGAACTGGCGATAACCAAAAGATATCTGGGAAAACTGGTGTCACACGAGTAGCAGGTCACACAACAAGAGCCCCCTCAACCAAAACAAGAACTATCCGTCGGGGTGGCTTTGGTTCGGCTGCTAGAGCCTCTGCAGGAAGATTTCGAAGCTTTCGTGGCTTCGGTGGTTAGTCGTCCAGAAAATGCAGCGTATTATAGTTGAAGAGCGAGCAGATTGGAAAGCTCAGGCAGAGTCGTTAGGGTTTAACTATCACACCATGTATGGCACCGCCTATTGGGATGAGACAGCGTGTTATCGTTTTTCAATGAAACAAATAGAGAATGACATTGAGGACCCAACAAACGAGATAGAGCAAATGTGCTTCGAATTAGTCTCTCGTGCCGTTAATGACGAGGAAATTTTTTCAAAGCTCTCAGTCCCTGAAGTATACTGGGATTATGTGAGGAATAGCTGGTTAAACCAAGAGAAAAATTTGTATGGCCGATTAGACCTTTCTTATGATGGGACATCACCTGCAAAACTTCTTGAGTATAACGCGGATACCCCCACCTCACTTTACGAAAGTTCGGCATTCCAGTGGGTGTGGCTTGAGCAAGCTATGGAACAAGGTCTAATACCAGCTGGCTGCGATCAGTTTAACTCGATTCACGAAAATATGGTTAAGGCGTTTGAGAAATTTGGGATAGATGATCAATTGCATTTGACGGCATGCAAAGGAAGTGAGGAAGATGAGGGGACGGTGAGATACATAGAAGAGTGTGCTGTTCAAGCAGGGTTGGAAACCACCTTCATCTTTCTTGAAGATATAGGTATTGATGAAAAGGGTCATTTTACCGACCTTTATGATGAGAGGATAACAACCCTTTTTAAGCTGTACCCCTGGGAATGGATTTTTAAGGATGAATTTGGACTTTCATTGCCAAAAAATCAATTAACAATGATTGAACCTTCTTGGAGAATAATTTTATCTAATAAAGGTATGCTCCCCTTACTTTGGGAGATGTTTGAGGGGCATCCAAACTTATTGCCGGCTTATTTTTCCAATGACCCGCGAGCGAGTAAAATAGAAAATAATTTTGTAAAAAAACCTTTATTCTCCAGAGAGGGAGGTAATGTCGAAATAACTAAAGCAGATGGAAGTATAATTAGAGAAGATGGGCCTTATGGCGAGGAAGGTACCATTATACAAGCCTTACATCCGCTACCCGTGTTTGATAATAATCATACTGTAATAGGTTCATGGCTGGTGGCGAGTAACGCTTGCGGCATTGGCATTAGAGAAGATGATACAGCCATCACAAAGGACACCTCACGTTTTTTGCCACACGTCATTTTGGATTAATACATTGTTATAAAAAAAACCCAGGCAAAGAATGCCTGGGTAAGTTTAAACAGGGAGGTTTACGTCTGGGAGACGAAGGAGCCGAGGCCCCAGATATTTTGAGTGTTGATGCTTACGCATCGCGAGTTATTTTATAGTACGGCGTGGTTGATTTGCGCTAGTGACAATTGAGCAAGGCCGCTATGCGTATTTTGCATGACTGAGATTAGAATGAAGTTTTTGCTACTTCTTGAATCAAGAAATCTCTCAGTACTGAAATCCGCTTTGATCTCTTTAACTCCTCTGGATATACGAAAAATGCAGGGACCGCTGGGCCATCTACATCCGGTAATATTCTTAATAAGCTTGGGTCCTCTGAAGCTAAATAATCAGGTAACGCTGCTATCCCAACCCCGCCCTGTACTGCTCGAAAAATCCCATAAACATTATTAACACGGACAATTTTTTGTTGGGGCGCCACCGACTCTGACAACAATCCGAGTAACCAGTTAGCTTCGCTATAAGGTAAGCTAATACTCTCTCCATAAATTACGATTCTATGTTTGGTAAGGTCCTTTACAGATTTTGGGATTCCATAATTTTCAACGTAACGTGGGGATGCGTAAAGATGAAATCTGATAGTTTTCAAATGACGCTGAATTAAATCGGGTTGTTTGGGGGGAGTCAGACGGACAGCGACGTCCGCTTGCCGCATGGAGAGGTCCAATTCAAAATCATTTATAAATAGTGTCACGTTAACTTCTGGATACAATTCTATGAAGCGTCCGATACGCGATGCCAGCCAGGTAGAGCCAAATGCCACAGTACTTGTGATTCGTAAATTTCCTTTTGGACGCTCTCTTCCCTCACTTATAAGTGCTTCAGTAGTAGCTAATTTAGAAAACATTTCGCGGGCGGTACTAAATAAAACTTCTCCTTGCTCGGTCAGTATTAACCCTCGAGCGTGTCTGTGGAAGAGTGCTACGTTTAAACTTTGTTCTAAATTGCTTATTTGTCGGCTTACCGCAGATTGACTGAGATTGAGGCGCTCCCCCGCGTGAGTGAAACTACCAGCTTCGGCAGCAGCGTGAAATACACGAAGTTTATCCCAATCCATTTTGTACTTTCTTGTAAAGGCGTAGTTTTTTAGTATAACATAAATTATGGGGTTATAACTAACTTTCCTATCGTATTGGAGACCAATTTAATCTCCTAAGCTAGCTATATACTTTTCACTTTCTAAGGCCGACATGCATCCAAGGCCTGCTGCCGTAACTGCCTGTCGATAAACTTTATCGACGCAATCTCCTGCAGCAAAAACCCCAGGCACATCTGTTTTTGTGGTGCCTTGCTTAACAATGATATAGCCGTCCTCATCCATTTCTATTTTATTTTTAAATGGTTCTGTAGCTGGTGTATGACCGATTGCTATGAAGCATCCCTGGGTTAAAATTTCCGAATTCTTTTTTGTTATGAGATTTACGATTTTTACACTCTCAACACCTGCCCCCGGTTCAGAGTCTCCGCAAATCTCGGTAACTTCGCTATCCCAAATAATATCAATGTTTGCACTTTTGAAAACTCGGTCTTGTAAGATTTTTTCAGCGCGCAACGTATTTCGTCTATGAATTAGAGTTACTTTAGACGCTATATTAGCTAGATATAAGGCTTCTTCTACCGCCGTATTTCCTCCTCCAACAACTACTACCTCCTGATTTCGGAAGAAAAAACCATCGCAGGTAGCGCAAGCGGATACGCCCCGACCATTGAAAATAGATTCGCTTTCTAATCCAAGCCAACGCGCCTGGGCACCTGTAGCCACTATTAGTGAGTCAGCTGAATATGTATCACCCGAATCTCCTTTTATCACAAATGGCCTCTTGGTAATATCGATAGAAGTAATAATATCCTGAACAATCCTCGTTCCAACATGTTTTGCTTGCGCTTCCATTTGTTCCATTAACCATGGACCCTGGATCACATCTGCAAAACCTGGATAATTCTCAACATCTGTTGTAATCGTCATTTGTCCACCTGGTTGAAGTCCCGCAATTAAGAGTGGAGACATATTGGCGCGCGCCGTATAAATTGCCGCTGTTAATCCTGCAGCCCCTGATCCAATTATTATTACTTTTTCCTTATTGGTTGGCATGCGTTTCAAATCCTTATCTTGATGATTAGTTATGCTAATTACTTTATATTTCTAAACCAAAGGTTATTAATGAAAAATCGCAAAGTTTCAATTGCTAAAACTGAGTGACAACCTTTTCTCCCCATAGGTGTTGATTAGAATAGAGTTTGCTTATTATTAAAGGGCTGTTATGAGTTATGCGTCAGCGATTTGAGCTGAAGGTGCTCGAAGCCTAGGGGGAGAAGAATTGCTCCAAACTTTTATTATAACAAATCTTGTCACCCTAACTATTCTCTATTTAGTTACTAGGCGAATGTTGAAACTAAGACGTCAAAAGAATCGTTCATTTAATCTACGACAATATCCTATTTCAAAAGTAGATTTGAGTTCTGTTGCTCCTTGTTTTTCTATCAATGAGTATGGAATTACAGCTAGCTCGGTGGTTTCATTTATCGGAGGTGAAGGGGTAGTTGCGTCGCTAACAGACAGGGAAACGTGGGTGCTTGCCGGTTTGTCTAAGTCAGCCAAGAAGATATTTGAATTTGGAACATGCTCCGGAAAGACAACACATGTGATGGCTTTAAATGCTAATGAAGACACTGAATTATTTACATTGACAATTCACCCAGACGAAGTTGACAAATTACTCTTTGATGACAAGGATGATCGACGTCATAGAGAAGTAGCAGAGTTAGAGGCTAAGTTTACTAAATTCTATTATGAAGGACATCCAACAGAGAAAAAAATAACTCAAATTTTTTCTGATAGTAAAAAATTTGATGAAAGTGAATTTATAGGAAAAATAGATTTAATTTTCATTGATGGAGCTCACACAAGGTCTTACGTGGAGAATGATACTAACAAAGCGTTCAGAATGCTGAGCCCCCAAGGTGTAATAGTCTGGCATGACTATAAACCGGATGCCCCGGATGTTTTCAAATACCTTAATGAATTGTCTAAGAGGGTTGAGTTAATTCACATTAAGGACACCGACCTGGTTCTGTACCGACGGCATCCCGTATAATCGCTTTTTCTTTTAATTTACTATTGATTAACTTAGCTATTCTTGCAGTCTCATTCAATGGTTCGTAGCTCCAACTCCGGTATTTCCCATTAAAGTATTTTACTAACCCCATCTTTTCTAAAGAACCAATAAACTTTTCTCGTTTCCCAGAATTTTTTCCTAGTGGAAATATATTAACAGGTTTTCCTGTGGAACATGCTTCAGAAATCATGTTAATGGAATCGGAAGTGACAATAATTGCATCAGCTACACCAAGAAATCCTACGTAAGGGTTTCGACTTCCGCCTGTCCATAGGATGATATTGGGATTTTCCGCAAGAGAGGTTAGCGCTTTTTTAAGCAGTTCGCTTGTGCGATTTGTAGTTGTGATCATCAGACTACACTTATAATTTGCAGTAATTTGGTTTAGTGACAAGATCAATTTTCTGATAGTTCCGTTATCGACCTTATTATCTTTTGTGTCTCCTCCAATATTTACAGCGATCTTCTTTCCAATAAGGCTTTTAACCTCGTGCTTGATTAATTGGGCTTCCTTATCAAGTATCGATCGTGTTATTCGCGTCAATGAGCCGTTCGAAAGGATTATATTAGGTGCTCGCGGCTTGTCGTGTTCGGGTATTATCAATAAATCAAAATGCTTAGAGTTTATCTTGGGATCTTGAATGTGAATAGTGTATGTCGTGCCTTTCGAAAGTCTTTTTAGAGCGACCGAAGCTCCAGCATGTCTTCGTCCACAGGTGATTAATATGTCAGGCGATGATTGAGGCGTTACTTGTTTAAAGTTTGTGGCTAAGGGAATTCCAGGAAATTGTGCCAAGCTTGGAAAAATTCGGTTTAACCAATATGGTTTTATATGTTTTTTGTCATATTTAAATCCGAGTGCTTCTGCTAGCGCTATGCACTGTACTTCCATACCGATAGTGCCATCAGAAAGTATCCAACAGGATGGCTGTCCTATCACCATTAAAATCGTCCAGACCTATCAAAACTTCTTAAAGATGTTATTTTTAAACAATAAAACTTGTGCTGATAGAAATACCGCGCAAGAATCTTGCGTCTAATCTTTTATTAAGCGTAGTATAGTGAATACGAGAAAATTATTAAAGCTTTGTTCGGGGCTAGATAGACGGGGGGATATATTTATGCAGCGTGTAAAACTCGATCGCATAGATAGGCGAATTTTACGGGATCTTCAAGAAGATGGTAGAATGACAAATGTAGAACTAGCGGACCGCGCTGGAATTTCTGCTCCGCCGTGCTTGAGAAGAGTTAAAGCTCTCGAGCGAGCCGGTTTTATTCGTGGATACCATGCTGATGTTAATTCGGAAAAATTAGGTTTCTCAGTTATAATTTTTGCATTTGTTGGACTCTCCAGTCAATCTGAAACGGACTTGCTGGCATTCGAGGAAATGATAGAAGACTGGGAAGAGGTTAGAGAGTGTCATATGTTATCGGGAGAGACCGACTTTTTGTTGAAAATAGTAGCAAGAGATTGGGACGAGTTTCAGAAATTTTTAACTGGAAAGTTAACGCCAGCGCCTAATGTCTCTAATGTTAAAACTGCCCTAGCATTCAGAACAAAAAAGCAAAAACCTGGTGTTCCTATTGACGATAATGTTACAACTGGAACTGCGGATGATTAGGTGTCTCCTTGAGCTTCTTATAACTTCCGGTCATGAAACTCTGATGCTTAGGATCTCATAACTTTTAGACCCTCGGGGTGTGTTAACCTCGGCACTGTCGCCAACCTTCTTACCGATTAACGCCTTAGCTATTGGGGACGATGTGGATATCCAACCCTTAGAAATATCGGCCTCGTACGGCCCTACGATTGTGTAGGTGTTCTCTTCATCGGTGTCTTCGTCAGCAAGGATAATGGTAGTGCCAAATGTGACTGTGCTTCCATCAATCATTGAAGAATCGATTACTTCTGCACGACTGATTACGTCCTCTAACTCGCCGACGCGACCCTCTATGAAACTTTGCCGGTCTCTTGCGGCGTGATATTCCGCATTTTCTGATAAATCACCATGTTCTCTTGCCTCCGCTATAGCGCGGATAACATCTGGTCGTTCAACTGATTTGAGTTGCTTTAACTCTTCTTGCAAACGCTCAAGGCCGTCGCGTTTGATTGGAATCTTCTGCATCTTCTCTTATCCAAACTTCCCCGTAACTTTATTACAAACCTAATTCACCTAAAGATAAGACTGCAACGGCACAACTTCAAGAGGGCCTTTTCTAATTGCAGTAATGGCTTGAACTGCCGCTTTGGCACCTTCAACCGTTGTGTAGTAGGGAATCCCATGCGTTAAAGCAGATCTTCTTAAACTAAAACTATCTTGAATTGCCTGAGCTCCATCCGTGGTATTAATTACCAAATCTATATGCCCAGAAATCATATTGTCAACGACATGTGGCCTTCCTTCAAGTACCTTTTTAATTCGCGTAACTGGTAAGTTAGCTTTTTTTAGTGCTTCGGCGGTCCCCGATGTGGCTAACAAAAGAAAGCCTTTTTCGTGAAGTGTCCGCGCGGGCTCTAATATTGAATCTTTGTGATCATCACGGACAGATATGAAAACACTGCCGGTTTGTGGTAGCAATGTGCCGGCTGCTATCTGGCTCTTGGCGAAAGCAGATGAGAAATTAATATCTATTCCCATTACTTCTCCCGTGGATTTCATCTCTGGCCCTAAAATACTATCAACGCCGGGAAATCGGGCAAATGGGAAAACAGCTTCTTTAACGGCTACATGTTTGGGACGGGTTTCCTTAAGGTTAAAAGAAGTTAGTGGCTCTCCAGCCATGATCTGGGCAGCTATTTTAGCAATTGGCACTCCAGTAGCTTTAGCAACAAAAGGAACAGTTCGACTAGCTCTAGGATTTACTTCTAGAAGGAAAACTTCACTATCCTTCACCGCAAATTGAACATTCATTAATCCACAGACTTTTAACCCTTTAGCCAGCTGCCTCGTTTGTTCCCTAATTTTATCTATAATTGCTTCGGGCAAAGATTGTGGCGGCAGAGAGCAAGCGCTATCTCCAGAGTGAATGCCTGCTTCCTCAATATGTTCCATTACGCCGGCGATATAGGTCGTTGTGCCATCTGCTAAACAATCGACATCAATTTCTATTGCACTTGACAGAAATTGATCTATTAAAATTGGGTTTTCACCTGATACAGTTATTGCATTTTGCATATACCGTTTTAAAGAAGTCGTATCATGTACTATTTCCATAGCTCTTCCACCAAGCACATAAGATGGCCTAATAACGATGGGGAATCCAATTTTATCTGCAGCAGAATCGGCCTCATCGAATGTAGATACAATTTCATTGGCGGGTTGTTTTAATTTTAGTTCATCTAATAGCGATTTAAAACGTTCTCGATCTTCTGCTAAATCTATTGAGTTAGTGGGCGTGCCCAGAATAGGAATGTTTGCGGCTTCAAGGGCATGACAAAGCTTAAGAGGAGTTTGACCTCCAAGTTGAACGATCACACCTTTTACCGATCCCTTTTTTTGCTCTGTTCTGATCAACTCAATCACATTCTCGGCAGTTAATGGTTCAAAGTATAATCGATCTGAAGTGTCATAATCGGTTGATACTGTCTCGGGATTACAATTGACCATTATAGTTTCATAACCCACTTCCGTTAGGGAATACGCAGCATGAACACAACAATAATCGAACTCTATACCTTGCCCAATTCGATTTGGCCCGCCGCCAAGGATTATAATTTTTTCTCTATTTGTAGGCTCGGATTCGCACTCTGTTAAATTATGTCCATCCCCTTCATAGGTTGAATACATATATGGTGTTTTAGCTTCGAATTCAGCGGCACAGGTATCTATGCGTTTAAAAACGGGGTGAATGGTGAGTTGCTCCCTCCGCTTAATCACCTCCGACTCTTTTATATTAAGCAGTTTTGCTATGCGAGCATCGGAGAATCCATCTTGCTTCAACTTAAATAAGCTTGGTCTATCGTTGGGTAGGCCATTGACCTTTAGTGCAGACTCTTTCTCCACAATTGCCTCGATTTTGCGAAGAAACCATTTGTCTATAGAACAGGCATTATAGATGTCGTCGATAGAAAGTCCGGATCTAAAAGCTTGTGCCACCCGCAGTAGCCTATCAGGCACTGGCTCCGAAAGAGCAGCGATGATAGCACTTTTATCTATGGCGTGTGTGATATCAGTTCCTGGCAGTTCTATGTCATCGAGGCCGGTTAGGCCGGTTTCCATTGAATTGATTGCTTTTTGAAGGGATTCAGAAAAATTACGACCGATTGCCATAGCTTCCCCAACAGATTTCATGGAGGTGCTCAACGTGGCTTCTGCTCCAGCAAATTTTTCAAATGTAAACCGTGGAATTTTTGTGACAACATAATCTATGGTTGGCTCAAAACTCGCTGGTGTTGCACCAGTGACGTCATTATCTAACTCATCAAGTGTGAAGCCAACAGCTAATTTAGCTGCTATTTTGGCAATTGGAAATCCAGTTGCTTTTGAAGCAAGTGCTGATGATCTGGAAACCCGCGGATTCATTTCAATTACAACAAGTCTTCCGTTTTCAGGATTAACAGCGAATTGAACATTGGAGCCACCTGTATCTACACCAATTTCCCTCAGCACCTCAATTGAGGCGTTGCGCATCCTTTGGTATTCTTTATCAGTAAGTGTAAGCGCCGGGGCAACTGTTATAGAGTCGCCTGTGTGTATGCCCATAGGGTCTACATTTTCGATAGAACAAATGATAATGCAGTTATCTGCACAGTCACGGACAACTTCCATTTCAAACTCTTTCCAGCCTAGGACAGATTCCTCGATTAAAACGGTACTAACCGGTGATAGCCGGAGCCCTGTTCTTAAAATCTCATCAAATTCATCCAAGTTATAGGCGATGCCGCCACCGGTACCTGCTAGTGTAAAGGAGGGTCGTAGTATTGCTGGTAAGCCGACCTCCGCTAATGCTCTTCGGCCATCTTCCTCTTTTTCCACAAGACGTGAGCGCGGTGATTCGAGGCCAATCTTGTCCATCGCGTCTCTAAAGAGTAGCCTATCTTCCGCTTTTTCTATGGCTTCAAGATTAGCACCAATGAGCTCCACATTAAGTCGCTCCAACGTGCCATCTTTAGCAAGAGTTAAGGCTGTATTGAGAGCAGTTTGCCCACCCATAGTTGGAAGTAAGGCATCGGGCTTTTCTTTTTCGATAATACGAGCAACCGTATCGCTTGTTATTGGTTCGATATAGGTTGCATCAGCAAGACCAGGGTCTGTCATAATTGTCGCTGGATTGGAATTCACCAGTATGATTCGGTAGCCTTCCTCTTTAAGTGCCTTGCAGGCTTGGGTTCCGGAATAGTCAAATTCACATGCCTGGCCTATAACGATTGGCCCGGCTCCTATAATCAAAATACTAGATATATCGGTGCGCTTAGGCATGGTGAGATGTTATGCCTCCTTGACTAAAGTTATAAAGTTTTTGAAAAGATAATCACTTTCAGTTGGTCCTGGTGATGCCTCTGGGTGATATTGTACAGAGAAAATTGCCTTGTCTTTATGTCTTAGCCCCTCAATTGAATTATCGAATAATGACCTATGGCTAATTTCTACATTTTCAGGCAAACTTTCCTCTGAAAGTACGAACCCATGGTTCTGACTTGTAATCTCAATTTTTCCTGTCATTAAGTCTTTTACTGGATGGTTAGCTCCACGGTGCCCAACCTTCATTTTTTCGGTTTTTGCCCCCAATGCTAAACCAAGGAGTTGGTGTCCAAGGCAAATACCGAATATTGGCGTGTTACTATCTATTAAGGCCTTTATTATTGGGACAGCATACCCGCCCGTTGCGGCAGGATCCCCCGGGCCATTTGATAAAAAAACACCATCCGGCTTTAGAGCCAATATAGTTTTGGCGGAAGTTGTTGCCGGAACAACGGTTACCCTACAACCATTTTTCACTAAATTTCGTAGTATATTTTTTTTTACACCATAGTCTATTGCAACAATATGAAAGGTTCTAGGAGACATTGTTTGAAAGGCTTCTGGGGTATTCTCATTTCCAAATTGCCATGTGCTTTCGTCCCAAGAATAAATATCATTGCAGGTGACAGCACTTGCTAGATCTTTTCCTTCTAAGCCCTCGTAATTTTTTGCCTGTTCAATTAATTTCTCTATGTTGAAAACCCTAGTTTTAGAGTGGCATATCACGCCATTCAGAGCTCCAAAAGTACGTATCCTTTTTTGTTAGATCTCTTGTGTCTATTCCATAAATACCTATCAACCCAAGCGCATTTAGCCATTCTCTAAAATGATTAGATGCCCTGTAGTTTGATGGATCAGTTATATCTGCCCTAATAATTATACCCTTTGCAAATGATCGCGAATGCTCAAGGTCATTATCATTGACACCGATATTCCCTATATGAGGAAACGTAAAGGTAATGATCTGATCAGCGTACGATGGATCTGTAATAATCTCTTGATAACCAGTCATCGATGTATTGAAACATATTTCGCCGGAGGTACAACCCTCCGCCCCAAGGCCGCCACCCCAATACACCGTTCCATCGGCAAGCACCAAGGCACCTGTCGCGGAATTAGGTTGCTCATTCACATTCAGCAAGTGAGCTTCGGTCGCAGTAGCGATCGCCATTAGCAATTTTTCCTTGGACAAAATTCGCGATTTTGGATACGCGATGTAATCATTTTGGTCAACCTTTATGTTGTCATTTCTGCTATATTTTTGACTTCCATTAACAAAAAGCTTGCGTTTTTTCTACGATTACTCGATTACTTGCAGCTAGCTGTTAAAACGTTCGTTGGGAGAGGGGCAGTTGTGTTGCGCGACAATTTAAATGACGCTCTCAAAGTTGCTTTGAAAGCACAGGATAAGGCCTCCTTGGGAACGATTCGTTTGATCTTAGCCTCCATCAAGGATCAGGATATATCGGTTCGAGTAGATGGTAATTCTGACGGCGTCTCCGACGCTCAGATATTATCATTGCTTCAAACGATGGTGAAGCAAAGAAACGAATCAATAAGACTGTACGAAGATGGCGGTCGACATGATCTTGTTGATCAAGAAAAAAATGAAATAACAGTAATCCAAAGGTTCATGCCCCAACAACTGGGCGATGAGGAAGTCGAATCAGCCATAAAAGACGCTATTCAAAAAATTGATGCCAAAAGTCTCAAAGATATGGGTAAGGTAATGGGTTATTTGAAGGAGCGATACCCTGGCCAGATAGATTTTTCAAAAGCTAGTATCGTTGTACGGAATATTTTGGAAAGTTGATAAAAATATTTAGAAACACGCTTAGATAATTTCAAAATATCGCTTCATTTGCCAGTCTGTTACCTGTCTTTGATATTCTGCAACCTCCCATTCTCGTGTCGCCGAATAATGGTCTACAAAATCGCTTCCTAAATAGAGGCGTGCTGGCGTTGATTTCTTTAAAGTTGTGATGGAATCCTGAAGTGTTTGAGGTAGATCCTCGAGGTCGATAGTTTCATTCTGATAACTATTACCATGCACAGGTGGGCCCGGTTCAACCTTATTCTCAATTCCCCATAGACCAGAGGCTAATGCGGCTGCCATGCTAAGATACGGATTACTGTCTGCTGATCCCAGCCTGTATTCCACTCGTTGGCTGTTCGGTGACCCTGGAATGACCCGTAGAGAGCATGTCCTGTTATCAATGCCCCAGCTATTGTTTGTTGGGGCCCATAAACCAGGCACGAGTCGTGTGTATGAATTGATTGTAGGAGCGACTAAAGCCATAAAATCCGATAATAGCCGTTGCTGCCCGCCAATAAACCATCTCATGGTGTCACTGATGCTATTCTGCTCTTGGGAGTCATGAAAAATAGGTTTCCCTTTGCTGTCAGTAAGCGAGATATGTATATGCCCTGATTGCCCAGGATGATCCATTGACCATTTAGCCATGAATGTCGCCATTAGATTATTTTTTTGCGCTAATACCTTTGTAAAGGTTTTGAATAAAACGGCTTTATCTGCGGCAGCTAGGATTTCATCTACTTTGAGCGCTGCTTCTATAACTCCAGGACCAGTTTCTGTGTGGTATCCTTCAATTGGAAACCCCATATTCTCGCTCATTTCCAACAAGTCATTATGAAAGTCAGAATTCACTGTGTTTCGTATTACAGAGTAACCAAAATTTCCAGGCGTATATGGGGTTAAATTGTGAAATTTCTTTTCCCGGACAGTTTCTGGGGTTTCGTTGAATAAAAAAAATTCATACTCTGCGGCTGCTAAAGCGAAGCAACCCATGGCTTCAGCTTTTAAAATTACTTTTTTAAGAATATTTCTGGGGCAGATAGTTTGCGCTGCACCAATAAATTCAGCGAGAAAAAAAAAGCGTCCCATTTTCCCAGGGTATTGACCGACATGTTTGGGGGATTGGTTTGACTAGTGCGTCTGGAAATCCTGTGTGCCAGCCAGTATGTCCACTGTTGTTATAAAGTTGATCGTTACAATCCCATCCCAAAATAACATCGCAAAAACCAAATCCATTCTCCATCGCATCGGTTAGTTTTTCTTTTGAGATATATTTTCCGCGAAGGATACCATCGATGTCTGTGACCGCAACTTTTGCATGAGACAGGTTGTGTTCACTGACTAGTTTTTTTGCTTCTGCTAATGTTTTGACATTTGGTTGTTGCATTACCGAGCTTCTTAATTACATTCCTTGAATAACCCTATAACAATATATGTTATTTCTTTGTCACTTAAAACTAATATAGTCACTCTATAAGTCGACGGATTTAGAAAAATGCTACAGCCTCACCTAAGTGGACCATGGTCAATATCTCAAATTGAATCCTATCTTAATGAGAAAGCTGTGCCTCTAAAACTCTCAGTCATATCTTCGGGCGAATGGCCGGTTATTGTGTCTTTGTGGTTTGTTTTTGATGAAAACCGAATAATCTGTGCCAGTCGTAAGAATTCAAAAATAATCACATTTTTAAAAAGTAATCCGAAATGTGCTTTTGAAGTGTCTGGCGAGTCCCCACCTTATTCGGGTGTTCGCGGGCAGGGAATTGCCGAACTTATAGACAGGGATAGTGGTGGAATCCTTGAAAGATTGCATGACCGTTTTTTGGGAAGGCAAGATACTCCATTTAAACAATGGTTGTTAAGAAATTCTGAAAATGAAACTATTATATCTATAGAGCCCAAACGACTAATGACTTGGGATTATAGTGCACGGATGACGAAGAGCGATTAACGGAGCCTAAAGTATTGTGTTATGTGATCGAAGAAATCGATAAACGATCATCATTCGCAGATATTCTAATTGTATCCCCTTCCGAGATATGTCCCTCCAAAATATCTTTAGCGATGGGGTTTTGGAGGTGATTTTGGATTACCCTTTTTAATGGACGCGCCCCATACCTTGGATCATAACCAGCCCTCGCTAGCCAAGTTTTGACAGAGGCATCCAGAGAAATATCAATATCCCTAGTTTTTAGTCGTGCTTGGAGCTGTTGAACTTGAAGATCTGCGATTTCTTCCATATCGGATATTGATAACTTTGAAAAAAGAATAATGTCATCCAATCTATTCAGAAATTCTGGACGCATTAATTGTCGCACCTCTTCCATAACACGCTCTCGAATAGAATCGAACTCTTCGCTTTTAGAAGAAGATAAGAAATGATTTGCTCCAATATTTGAAGTCATTATTATTATCGTGTTTTTGAAATTGACCGTCCTGCCTTGCCCGTCGGTAAGCCGTCCATCATCTAATACCTGCAACAGTATGTTTAAAACCTCAGAATGTGCTTTTTCAATTTCATCAAAAAGCAGAACTTGATATGGTCTCCTGCGGACAGCCTCAGTTAGCATGCCGCCTTCTTCATATCCGACGTACCCCGGTGGAGCGCCGATCAGACGCGCAACAGAGTGCGATTCCATGAATTCAGACATATCAATCCGGGTCATGGATTCTCTATTGTCAAATAAAAACGTTGCTAGAACTTTACTCAATTCTGTTTTCCCGACACCAGTTGGTCCTAAAAATAAAAAAGAACCGATTGGTTGCGATGGGTCCTGTAACCCTGCGCGAGCTCTTTGAACTGCATTCACTACTTCTTGGATGGCATATGCTTGTCCTATAACTTGATTGTTGATGAAGCTTTCCATTGTTAATAGTTTTTCTTGTTCGGTAGAAACCATTTTAGTTAATGGAATACCGGTCCAACGAGATACTATCGAAGCTATATCGTCTGAGGTTACTTCTTCTTTAACTAGTGTTTTGGATGATTTGCTCTTCATGGATTGTAGCTTATTTTCTAAATTAGGGATCTCACTATAAAGTAATCGTCCCGCAACTTCATATTCACTAGATCTCTGGGCTTCGAGCAATTCTTGTCTAGTTTTCTCGAGAGTTTCCTGAAGAGCCTGAATTTGGCTTAAAATAGCCTTTTCATCATTCCAATTCTTGGTGAGCATTTCAGAGCGTTCTTGTAATATTGATAATTCGTCCTCTAAATGATGTAAACGATCTTCGTTGCTGTTCTCCTGTTCCTTTTTTACAGCCTCTTGTTCTATTTTCAAGGCTATGATTTTTCTATCCAGTGCATCAATTTCCTCAGGCTTCGAGTCTATTTCTATTCTCCGGCTCGAAGCAGCTTCATCTATAAGGTCAATTGCTTTATCTGGAAGGAACCGCTCAGTTATGTAGCGATCAGATAATTTTACGGCAGAAATAATAGCTTTATCCATGACCTGGACCCCATGATGCAGTTCATACTTTTCTTTCAGGCCACGGAGTATATTGATCGTTTCGGATATACTAGGTTCGTTAACAAATATAGGTTGGAACCGGCGAGCCAATGCTGCGTCTTTCTCGATATGCTTTCGGTATTCATCAAGTGTAGTAGCTCCTATACAATGGAGCGTTCCTCGCGCTAGAGCAGGTTTTAACATATTCGATGCATCTAACGATCCTTCTGTAGCGCCAGTGCCTACCAACGTATGCAATTCATCTATAAAAAGTATTATTTCTCCTGCTGCTCTAGTGATTTCGTCCAGTAATGAAGTGAGTCGTTCCTCGAATTCTCCTCTAAATTTTGCTCCTGCAACTACGGAACCAAGATCTAAACTGAGCAGTTTTTTATCTTTAAGTGTTTCTGGGATATCGCCATTGATAATACGCAACGCTAATCCCTCTGCTATCGCTGTTTTACCCACTCCGGGATCACCAATCAGGACAGGGTTATTTTTTGTCCTTCTTGCGATTACCTGTATCGTACGCCGGATTTCGTCATCTCTACCTACTACAGGATCCAAGCTGCCATTTTTAGCCATTTCAGTTAGGTCGCGAGTATACCTTTCCAAGGCTTCATAAGCTCGACTAGATTGATTTTTGCTGTTTCTTTTATCGTTTTCCATACTAGTTTAACCTTGGTTCTAAAGCTTATTAAAGTAAAAAACCTCTCGTGTATCTTTGAAGGGCACCCATGTTTTAGATTAGATTTTCTAATAGCTCTGATTATTTTTCAGGTTCAGATACAGTTATTTAGGAGCTAAAAAAGAGTATGACATACTATTCCCTATAGGCTTTTTGGTTAGCCACCTACGTGTCGCAGTTCATTTTACGCCTGATATCTAATATGGGGATTATTGGATTTTCTACAAGTATAGATAAATCATCCTATGATCATTACCAAACTAACAACCTTTTCCCAGTTAGCTACGTCAATCTTTATCATGGAAAAGGACTGTTTTTGATAAATTTATACCTAAAATAGTGTTGGCTAGTTTCAATCGGAACTGTGGGGGGCTTGATCTTCGGGCTCAGCTGATTCCTCTTTATCTCTAGCGATATTATTTTTTATTCGCCGACGAGACCTAGCATGTCTTTGATTCTTTGGGGCTTCATCATTGGTCTCCTCATCTAACCTGTTGTCGGATTCGATGCTTGTATCGACCCTTTGGTGGCTTCGTAATGCGATTGTCGACTTGTTACCAACGTCCGCGCCCTCTATATCTATGTCGCGTCGCTCAATTGTTTCAACCCCGTCGGCCGATTCTTCTTTATTGTGTTCTTGTTGTTTTTCAGACTCTGTCGGTTGTGTCGTGATGGAGATAGTATTTGTTTCCGCGGGGTTTTGCCCATTGCTTGAATGGTTATTCCCATTATTTTGATTCCTATTCTTATTTGCTTCAGAGTTATTATCATCTGTAAAAGCGCTTAATATTCGGTAATAATGTTCAGCATGTTGAAAATAGCTTTCAGCCAGCACAACTTCCCCATTTGTTGATGCCTCGCGTGCTAAATTCATATATTTTTCATGAACTTGATGCGCATTGCCCCGTATCCTTATATCGGGACCGTTGCTATCAAAAGTATGATTACGGCCAGGAGGGCCTGAGGAACGGCGGTTTCCACCTCTACCTCGGCCACGTTTAGAATGGGAACCTTGTCTCATTATTTACCATTTCTGTGGTGTTGATTGACGAAGTTTGTCTCTTCGTCTTTTCAAATGCAAACAAATAAAAAATGCACCTTTGCTTTGGGTGAACTATCTTTTATACCTGATTTCCAGCCAAAAAAAGATCTTTCCAGAAGACGCTTTCCCCATGGCTTTCCTCATACTAGTAGGGTTCTTCGCCCAATCCAAGTATAAATTGATAATTACTTTAATATTGATGGCGATGAGCCAAAACTAGGCAACGATCGCGGTGTCCAAGATCTTGATTTATGTGAACGCACTTGAGGCCACTATGCTCCATTATATCAGAGACGCTTTCACTTTGATTATAACCTATCTCCAAGAAAACAAGACCTCCTTTTTTTAGGATCCCTACAAATTGGGGGGCTAGTTTTCTGTAACAGGATAGTCCATCCTGACCACCATCTAATGCTATATGTGGATCAAAATTTTTGACCTCTGGGTCAAGGGTTGAAATGGTATCGGACTGAATGTAAGGCGGATTGGCTATAATTATATCGAATTTATCGGTCACTTCTCTACCCCAGTCACTTTCTATGAAGCGCGCTCTTCGGCTAAGCCCGTTTAATTCAGCATTCTCTTTGGCTAATTTTATACATTCCCTGGAAATATCGACACCCACACCACTTGAATTGGGAAATTCGTTTAAAGCCGACAATAGCAAGCATCCTGTCCCAGTTCCAAAATCAATAAATTTTAAGTTGACGGCTTTATCTGGGAGGCTCCTAAGAATAGCCTCCATTAATATTTCACTGTCAGGTCTTGGATCAAGGGACGATGAATTTATTCTCAATGTGAGGTTCCAAAAACCACGGGTTCCTATAATTCTTGATACAGGTTCTCTTTTGCAACGACGCTCTATAAGTTTTGCATAATTATCTGTTTGGCTTTTTGTTAAAATTTTATCTTCTGATCCGTAAAAACGCTCCTGAGGGGTGCCAAGTGCAAAACCAAGAAGGAGCCTGGCATCTAGAATCGGGCTTTCTATTTGGACTCCCAAAAGTTTTTCTTTGGCCCACTCTAAAATTACTTTAACCGAAGTGGCTTCTTTGGCTGGTTTTGGATGCATTTAATTCATTTGTCTCAGGTCATTAGGGCTAAACGTGCTGCCTCATCTTCGGCTGTGAGTCCGTTAATTATTTCTTCAAGGCCTTCTCCAAGGATTATCTTATCAATTTTATAGAGTGTCATATTAATCCGGTGATCGGTAACTCTGCCCTGTGGAAAATTATATGTTCGTATCCTTTCTGAGCGGTCACCACTTCCAATCTGACCTCTGCGATCGGCTGCCCGCGCTTCATGGATCCTATTGCGTTCAAGATCAAAAATTCTGGCCCGCAATATTTTCATCCCCTTTGCCTTATTTTTATGCTGTGATTTCTCATCTTGCTGAGATACTACTATGCCTGTTGGAATATGGGTTATTCTTACTGCACTGTCGGTTGTGTTGACCGACTGGCCACCTGGGCCACTCGCTCGAAATATGTCTATTCTAAGGTCTTTATCATCAATATTTATGTCGACATCCTCCGCCTCGGGAAGGACGGCTACTGTAGCAGCGGATGTGTGTATACGGCCGCCGGACTCTGTTGTTGGGATTCTCTGAACTCTATGAACACCAGATTCAAATTTTAATTTAGCGAAAACAGACCGTCCAGTAATTGATGCAATTGCTTCCTTATAGCCACCTATAGCTGTTTCGGAAACTTCCAATATCTCAAACCGCCAGCCCTTAGTGATAGAGTATTTCTGATACATTGAGAAAAGACTAGAGGCGAATAAAGCTGCTTCATCTCCTCCTGTCCCGGCCCGCACTTCTAAAATCGCATTTTTTTCATCGGCTTCGTCCTTTGGCAAAAGTAGACGCTGCAGCTCATTTTTCAGTATGGGTAATTTAATTGATAAATCTTTGATCTCGCTCTTTATTAATACTTCTAACTCATCATCGGTATTGTCACTCAACATGCTTTCGGCCTCGTTGAGCTCGTTCTCCATTGATCTTAATTCCAAAACCTTTTCCGCAATGGGAGTTAGTTCAGATAATTCTTTGGAGATTTTGGTGATCTCTTCCGCGTTTAATGCTTCGGAGGATGAGAGCATGCCTTCAAGTTCGCGATGTCGGGACTCGACCCGCCCCAAATTGGCCTCAAAACTCACCCGTATCTCCT
>QBVV01000043.1 GCA_003284265.1 SAR116 cluster bacterium AG-313-A07 | reverse complement strand
ATTAAAAAGAACATACAGAGTGAAAATAGAACAATGTACAAATAATTGGTTCAGACGCCTATACTATTAGAAAAAAATGCAATGTTCATTCAATTAAATATTAAGTTAAAATCATTAAAATAATAGACTAGAGATTTGTGTTTAAAGCAATTCATAAAAGCTATAGTCGAGATTGTTTGACAAATGTGCGTTGCGGGCCATTTTTTAAAAACTAATATATTAGATAAGGCAGTATAACGATGAGTGTTTTGAAGATTTTACGTGGCTTTTTTTTGCCAATGATTTTTATAGGATCTCAAGCGTCCGCAGCCGAGTTCACAATAAATGTTGGCAGCCCAATTTCAATTGCTAAAATGCTGTCGGGAGAAACAGGAAAGCGACTCGATATTGCGCTCGAATTTCAGCAAATAAATGCAATTGAGTCGCATGGTCTTGCAGTCATCCTTCCCTCCAGCACAGCTGACATGAAAGATGAATTATTTTACGCAACCAAAATGCAGGAGATGGGATATGCAACAGTGGTTGTGAACGGAGCCGCGCCAAGATTCAAAATGAAATTTACGCGCTCTTACACCTCTGCCATGATTGTGCATGATCTGGCAAAAACTCTAAACTTTGTGAATGAAGAGTTTGGAAAACCCAAAAAGGTAGTAGTACTCGCGAGCTCGACAGGCTCCCTCGCTATCTTGGCATCGCAGATGGAACCTGTAATTACTGCTATGCCCATCTTGAAATCTATTACCCATGCCTTCATGTTAAATGCCGCTTGCCCGACGAGGATGGTTCCAAAACTGTCGCAGACGGCCAGGATATTTACGGTAAATGGCCTCCAAGATGACAGCACTCCAGCATTTGTTTGCAGCGAAATGAAACAAGTAAATGAAATGCCAAATGTACAACTTTTGACTTACCAAGGAGCTCACCATTTTGAAAGCCCGATATATGAAGTTGTTGGTCGGGTTGATGGCGCGCATATACTGCCAACTTGTACAATCAATTATGACAAAGAGACGAAACTATACGTCGAAAAACGGGATGGAAAAGGTCGTGCATCCGAGAAAGGTCAGGGTTTTCATGGTATGCAAAAATGGGTTTATAAGTATTGTTTGAAACGCGGCAACCTTCAAGGATACAATAAAGAATCCGCGTCTAAATTGTGGATTGATGTTGACCGTCTGACCAAATAGGCTGAACTAGTGCGAAAGCTAATTCAACATTGGAATAGGATAAATGCAATATTAAGTCGTAATACGCGGATAAAATATCTAAAATAAACCAAAGGGATGATCTATTTTTGATTAATAAAGTAGTTGCAGATGATGTCGTTGAACAGTCAAAGCAGGTATTAGAGATAATATCAGCTGAAGGAGTTGCCATTATTCCTTTGGATGTAGCATATGCTATTGTAGGGAATTCAAAAACCTCTATAGAAACCATTTTCAGATGCAAAAATAGGTCATTTGAGAAGCCATCTGGTATGTTTTCTAATTATGAGTTGTTGAAAGACATACAGATAATTGATTCGTGGAAGCACGATATTATAAAAGCCGTAATTTTTGATAACAATTTACCTATGTCTACTGTGGCCCCTTTCAGGCGAGAACATCCTATGTTCAAGAATGTTGATAGTTGGGTTCTCCAAAATTCCACAAAGATAGGAACATTAGACATGCTTCTTAATGCGGGAGACTTTCATAATGAAATGACCAAACAGTCAATGGAATTGGAAATGCCTGTTTTGGGTTCATCAGCAAACACATCTCTTACTGGGTCCAAGTTCAATTTAGATGATATAGATCCTCCGGTTGTTAATGCAGCCGATATTCTTATCGATGGAGGTACATCAAAGTACGAAAATGAAAAAGGAAGATCGTCAACAATTATTGATTTTGGTAATTTTGAAACAATTAGAATCGGTGTTTGCTACGATAAAATCAGAAAAATATTTTCAAAATTTGATGTGGAGTTAAGGGAAGATACTGAATGATTGAAGTATGTTGTTCGTCGCAGATAATCTGTAGCAAAACACTTCAGTTAAAGGGCTTCGTCATCGTGGCGGTCGGGAGCTCAGTATAAGAAAAAGTTATTTGGCGCGATGATGACGCAACTGCTGATGATATAGAAAAAATAAAAATACAGGCAAATAAACAGCTAGAAGAAATACTTTATGTCTAAAAATATTTTTCTCGCAGGTATATATCACGAAACGCATACATTTTTAGTTGAACCAACCAAGTTAGAAGATTTTACAATATATCATGATCAAGAAATAGTTGTTGAAAACACTGGCAATGGATCTCCGACTGATGGTTTTATAGAATATGCCTGCCAAAAAGACTGGAATATTATTCCAGGAATCCAAATGTCAGCGCGACCTTCGGGTACAGTAGATGAAGTCTCAGAGAATTATTTTAAGAAAAATATTTTTGATAAATTAAAAGTCTGTTGTCATAAAATAGATGCGATTTTCCTAGTTTTACATGGAGCCATGGTTAGCAAAAATCATGATGATTTTGAAGGAGATTTGCTTGAAGAGATTCAAAGTTTTCTGACTAAAGAGAATATCTCCGTTCCCATTGTGGCAGTTTTAGACTTACACGCCAACGTCTCAGACAATATGATTAAGTATAGCACTTGTGTTTATGCTTATAGAAAAAACCCTCATAGCGACGCAAGAGAAACAGCAGTAAAAGCTGCATCAATTTTAAATGATCTTTTTTTGGATGCTAAAGTAGAGCAAGTACATTTAGGTACAAATTACATTTTGCCTGCAACCGGTGTTGGGACGGCAAACGACCCTATGAAAGCAATTTTGGAAGAAGCACTAAGGATAGAGAAAAACGATCCGGAGATTATTTGCATCAATGTTATGGCAGGATACTCATATGCAGATATTCCAGACTGCGGTTTTAGTCTAAATTGTTGTACAAGAGGAAATATTAGTAACGCTAGAAAACATCTCGATAATTTATTTAAGATTCTTGAAGCAAAGATTGAAAGTGGTTATCCAAAAGAAAATTCATTAGATGAAGCCCTGACGAAAATTAATAATATTAAAGAAATTACAAAACCAGTGTTGTTAATTGAGCCGGCGGACAATATCGGTGGCGGCACACCAGGAGATGCAACTGATTTATTAGACCGTTTATTACAAACCAATAATAAAGGGATTGTGGCAATTATTAATGACCCGGAATCAGCAAGCGCGTGTCACAGAGCTAAGATAAATGAGGAAATAAAATTAAATATCGGTGCGAAATTTGATGTATTTCATGGTAAGCCAATTTTCATAAAGGCAAAGCTAGAAAAAATCTCTGATGGAACGTTTGAACTTGAAAATAAACAATCCCATCTTGCCTCGATGATGGGAACCAAAATAAACATGGGTCCATCAGCCGTTATAAAAAATGATCAAGTGACATTGTTGATAACATCAATCAAGACACCACCGATGGATTTAGGTCAACTGACTTCACAAGGTATCAATCCTAGAGATGCAAAACTCATAATAATCAAAGCGGCAGTGTCGCATAAGGACGCATATGATCCAATTGCCTCTCAGAGTTTTTATATTGATAGCCAAGGCCTCTGTACGAGTAATTTAAAGAGATTACCTTTTAAAAAGATTGGAAATAAAATTATTTCTTTAGACTAATCTGGTCATTTAAAATCATTATTTGGAATATGATTTCTGATAAAGGGCACGACATCCGGTCTATCTTTATATTCTTTTATTATTCGACGGATGGTGAGTAAATTTTCAACGTATCCAACAATAAATTTGACATTAGCAACCATTAAATATTTTTGTGGCCCGTTTCGTCAATCTACAACAGTCTGTACGAGTTGTTAATTTAACGCGACCCTCACGCTGCTGGTGGTGCAAATTTTGTTAGATTAATACCATCTACCGCAGCTTTATACTCCTCAATGCTAGGTGTGCGACCCAGGATGGTCGATAGTACAACAACCGGGGTTGAGGCTAGAAGGGATTCCCCCTTTTTTTTATCCGAATCTGCGACTACTCTGCCCTGGAAAAGTCTCGTGGAGGTAGCCATGACGGTGTCCCCTTTTGCCGCTTTTTCCTGGTTACCCATGCAGAGGTTGCAACCAGGACGTTCAAGATAAAGGATATTTTCGTAAGCCGTTCTTGCTTCAGTCTTGGGTGCTGAATCATCGAATTCGAAACCGGCATATTTCTGGAGAATTTCCCAGTCACCATCGGCTTTGAGTTCATCCACAATGTTGTAAGTAGGCGGAGCTACTACTAGCGGTGCCTTAAACTTTATCTCACCTTCAGTTTTTTCGATATTACGAAACATTTGGGCTATGATATTCATATCACCCTTGTGGACCATGCATGACCCCACAAACCCAAGATCAACTTGTTTGTCAGATCCGTAATAAGAGATCGGTCTAATTGTGTCATGAGTGTAGCGTTTTGCTATGTCGATGTTATCAACGTCTGGATCAGCTATCATCGGCTCGTTGATCTCATCCAAATCGACAACTACTTCGGCAAAATATTTGGCATTGTGATCCGGTTTCAGGGCTACTTGCTCACCCGATTTAATACTGGCAATACGAGCATCTGCTTTATCAATCAGGCCTTGAAGCATCCCGGAAGGGATTTCCATGCCCTTATCGATCATGACCTGAATACGGGCTTTCGAAATTTCTAGCGACTCAATGAGAGTTTCGTCGTTGGAAATACAGATTGAAGCCTTTGCTTTCATCTCGGCAGTCCAATCCGTAAACGTGAAGGCTTGGTCGGCCAGCAACGTGCCGATATGTACTTCAATGACCCGGCCTTGGAATACATTTTCTCCATCAAACTGGGCCAACATCTGAGCCTGGGTTGCATGAACTACATCGCGGAAGTCCATATGATCGCCCATCGTGCCCTTGAACGTAACCTTCACGGACTGAGGTACAGGGAAGCTCGCTTGACCTAAAGCTAACGCCAGAGCCACGGTACCGGAGTCAGCGCCAAACGCAATGCCTTTGGACATTCTTGTGTGCGAGTCACCACCAATAATGATAGCGCGGTCGTCTATGGTAATATCGTTCAGCACTTTATGAATCACGTCAGTCATTGCGTGATAATGCCCTTTTGGGTCGCGACCTGTGACTAAACCAAATTTGTTCATAAACGCCATGAGTTTGGGAGTATTTGCCTGCGCTTTCTTGTCCCAGACGGAAGCGGTGTGACAGCCGGACTGGTAGGCACCATCAAGTGTTGGGGCAATTACAGTTGCAGCCATAGCTTCTAATTCTTGGACTGTCATTGGACCAGTCGTATCCTGCGAGCCAACGATATTAACTCTTACCATTGCATCGGAACCTGCATGTAGCACGGTTCCTTTGGGAACACCAACAGCATTGGCGTTGAAGATTTTCTCAACTGCAGTTAGGCCTTGATCCGAGTGGGAAATTATTTTTGGTGCTGCAAAAACCTGCTTAGGCTCAACGCCAATTGTTTCAGCCGCTAATATTTGCAGTTTTTTGCCAAAGTCAATGGCATAGGAACCGCCGGCTTTCATGAATTCAACTGATTGCGGTGAGAAGGCTGCGCTCACATCGGCCAATTCTTCAGAGCCATCCTCATTCATGAGTTTCTGGGTCTTAGTATTGATAGTTAAAACTGTACCGGTAGCTACCGAGTATTTCTCCTCTAGGATAGGGTTCCCGTCATTGTTGACTATTGTCTTACCATCCTCATCAACTTTCTTGACCCAGTTCTTAAGGTCGACGCCTATACCTCCAGTGACACCTACAGTGGTTTGGAAGATAGGCGAGATGCCATTGGTGCCAGCAACAATAGGAGCGATATTAACAAAAGGTACATATGGGCTCGCCTGTTCCCCCATCCAAAGAGCCACATTATTGATCCCAGACATTCGAGACGAGCCCACCCCCATGGTCCCTTTCTCGGCGATCATCATTAACCGTTTGCCGGGATGTTGAATTTTCAGCGCTTCAATATCCTTTTGCGCCCTTGCTGAGATAAAGGTTTTGCCATGCAATTCACGGTCAGCCCGTGAATGCGCTTCCGCGCCTGGAGACATCAAATCGGTTGAAATATCTCCTTCCGCCGCGACGAACGTGACGATTTTTATCTCGTCTTCTATCTCTGGCAGGTTCGTGAAGAACTCTGCATCCGCGTAGCTCTTCAATATATCTTCAGCTATGGCACTCCCCTTTTCGTAGGCTGCCTTTAACCGATCTGTATCTGCGTCGTAGAGAAAAACAAGGGTTTTTAAAACTTCAGCGGCTTTTAATGCGATGGCCGCATCCTCGGCAAGTGCTAGATCAAGGAGCACCTCTATAGCCGGGCCGCCTTTCATGTGCGACAACAATTCGAAGGCAAAATCGGGCGCAATGTCTTTGACCAAAACTTCTTTGAGAATGACTGATTTTAGGAACTGCGCCTTTACCCCTGCTGCGCTAGTGGTGCCAGGCAAGGTGTTGTAGATGAGAAAGTTTAGGGAGCTTTGGTAATGTTCATTACCAGGTTCTTTAATTTGAGTAATAAGCTCCTCAACCAGGGCGCCGTTCTCTATGGGTTTTGGGTGTAATTCTTGTTTTTTTCGATCTTCAATTTCTGCCAAATAGTCCGTGTACAAACCCATTATTGTCTCGCAGTTATAGGTGTTAAAAAAATCAGAGTGGCACATCAGGGTGCGGCGAAGAGATTTCAACAAACACACCCAATGTGAGCTTGGGTAATTTAGCGAAGCTTTCAAAATTAATCAACGACATGTTGAAACAGGTTTCATTGGCTCGTTAGTTCTAGGATAATTAATCGGAAATGGTTATTTTCTTGTAAGCTATTGAAATAAAATATTACTTTGAGGAAATAAGGCTTTAGGTTTGAATTTAACCAATTGATTATGAGAAAAACCTCTCATAAAGTTGCGATTATTAGAACAAAATGCGTGCCGACTGAATTTAATGGCAGCTCGTGGATAAGGTTTGACAATCATTAAGCAAGAAATCAAAGATAAGGGGACCTCAATCGTCAATCCAGTTTTTGCGCTACTGGCGCGACGAAGCCTTTTTAGTAAGTCTACTATATGAAAAAAAATGATGCAGAATATTTAGGCGATTTAATTGGCGTTGATGTTGGAGGTACTTTTACGGATCTTGTGAGGCTGAATCAAACGACGGGTAGGGTGCAGCTTGCCAAGGTTGCAAGTACGTTGGAAAATCAGGCCTTTGGTGTTATTCAGGCGCTTAAAGATGCCGAAACAAACCTTTGTGATGTGGCGCTTGTTGTCCACGGTACAACAACAACAACGAATGCTGTCTTAGAGCGAAAACTGAGCCGCACCGGTCTAATCACGACAGCAGGTTTTAGAGACATTCTCGAGCTTGGTCGCCGCACACGACCGCAAGCCTACGGGATGAAAGGGTTTTTTCTACCAATTATACCCCGTGATCTGAGACTTGAAGTTGATGAACGAATGGATTACGCCGGACGGATTCTAACCCCCCTTGATGAGACATCGGTTCGTTCAGCTGGTAAAAGATTGCTTGATGTTGGGGTTGAGTCGATTGTTGTACATTTTCTGAACTCCTATGCGAATCCAGAACATGAACGCCGCGCAGCAGATATTCTAGCTGAATTTTGGCCCAATGAGTATATCACCACCGGACATTCATTGCTCTCGGAAAGCAGGGAGTTTGAGCGTGGTGTGACTGCGGCAGTCAATGCCTCGGTGCAGCCAATCCTGAAACGTTATATCGCTCGGCTGGACCAAGAACTTGTTGCTGGCGGTTACGCTGGTGAACTACTGGTAATGAATGGCAATGGAGGCACTGTCTCAGCGAAAAGAGTTGTTCGCGAGGCGGCGAAAACTGTCATGTCGGGCCCAGCCTCAGGAGTTATTGCTGCTGCTTACACTGGACGCGCCGCAGGTCGGTCAAATTTGATCACCTATGACATGGGCGGGACTTCGACGGATGTTGCCCTCATTCGTGATGGCGAGCCATCGGTTTCCAATGAGCTTGAGCTTGAGTATGCGATGCCAATTCATGTGCCGATGGTTGACGTGCGGACAATTGGCGCCGGTGGTGGCTCGATTGCAAAGGTTAACGATGCTGGACTTCTCGAGGTTGGGCCTCAGAGCGCAGGAGCGGACCCGGGACCGATTTGCTATGGACGCGGTGGTACAGAACCAACAATCTCAGATGCCAATCTGCTTCTTGGACGCCTTGACGTAAGCAAACTTAAATCAGTGTCAGAGGCAATAGATCTTGCTAAAGTTCGCGCCATTTTCCAGAAAAAACTGGGAGATCCACTCAATACTGACGCTGAAAATGCTGCTGCTGCTGTGCTGCAGATCGCAACGACAAGAATGGCTGGGGCAACGCGTATGGTTTCGGTATCCCTTGGTGAGGATCCACGCGACTTTTCTCTATTCGCATTTGGTGGAGCTGGACCGATGCACGCTAGTGCATTAGCCCGCGAACTTGGCATCCCAGAAGTTTTAGTTCCGGCCCGGCCGGGTATCACCAATGCGCTTGGCTGTATCGTTGCTGACCTCAAGCATGATTTTGTGCGCACCGTTAATCGGCCGCTCAATCTGATTGATATTGATGACGTAATTGCCATTACAAAGGCGCAGCGTGATGAGGGGATAGGGTTAATCCGCCAGGAACCAGTTTCAATTGAAGAGATCAGAGTAACGCACTGGCTGGATATGCAGTTTGTTGGACAAACCCATATTTTGCAGGTGCCGCTCCCCTCGGATCAGATAAATCGTGAGGCCATCCAGCTGGCCTTCGATGAGGCGTATTTCGCACGTTTCAGAGTAAGCCTTTCAGAAATTCGGGCGCAGGTCGTCAACGTGAAAACCACGGTAAATGGCCGGCGACCGGATATTTCCCTCACAGAACTCATTGATGCGTCAGGACGCTCCGAAGACTTAGTAGGTGCTCAAACTGGCACGCGACCCGTATGGTTTAATGGTGGCTGGCTCGAGACACGTATTTTCGACCGAGAGGCTTTACCTTTGAATGCAAAAATAACAGGGCCTGCGGTGCTCGAACAGATGGATACGATGGTTTTGATTGAACCTGGTGATCAGGCCTCTTCTGACAAGGACGGCAACATCCTGATCACACTTGGAGGTGCGTTATGAGCCTTGATCCGATAACCCTTAGCGTCATCCAGGCCGGTCTACAACAGGTTTGTGACGAGATGGATCTTAGCTTTTCACGGGCGGCATTTTCCCCAGTGATAGCGGAGGCTAATGATCGGTCCGACGGTATTTATGCAGCAGCAGATGGATCATTGATAGCGCAGGGTGCCGAAGGTTTGCCAGTTTTTGTCGGAACCATGCAATATTCCACTGCCGAACTTATTAGGTTGATTGCTGAAGGTAACGCAGCCCCGCCTGACCCCAATGACATTTATATTGTTAATGACCCATATCTGGGTGGCACGCATCTTATGGATGTGCGTTTCGTGCGGCCTTATTATCGCGAAGGAAAACTTTGGTGCTGGTTATCAAATACCGGCCACTGGCCTGATACGGGAGGATCAGTGCCGGGTGGATTTTCGGCATCAGCTACCGCTGTGGAGCAAGAAGGTTTGCGTCTGCCACCAGTTAAACTATTCAAAAATGGTGAGTTGGACCGGGAAATTTATGCGATAATCTGTTCTAATATCCGAGTTGCTGACCAGCGTATTGGTGACGTCAAGGCACAGGCAGCTGCCTTGGAAGTCGGTTCGGAAAGGCTTGATCTGCTTCTTGATCGATACGGAGATGCAACGGTACAGACGGCGATAGGGGAATTACGTGTCCGCGCATCGCAACAGATGCGTCAGTTAATAGCTCGTATGCCGGATGGTCAATGGGATTCCGAGGCCTTTGTAGACAGTGATGGTGTTGTTGATGAACCGCTTGTGATTAAGTTAAATGTGACCAAGAATAATGATAGACTGATCTTTGATTTTTCTGGGTCAAGCCCACCTTGCCGCGGCCCTATGAATTCAGTACTGGCAACGACACAGAGTTCGGTTTATCTTGCGATGCGGCATATTTTTCCCGAGGTGCCCATCAGCGCGGGTGCCTTTGAACCACTGGATATATTGCGGCCCGAGGGGACTTTTCTCGATGCACAATATCCACGCCCTGTCTCTGGTTGTGCCGCAGAAGTCAGCCAGCGCATCGCCGAGGCAGTTTTTGCTGCGCTAGTCGAAGCGTTGCCGGATAGAGTAACGGCAGCACCGGCAGGAACAAGCGGAAATTTTGCACTGGGTGGACATGACGCGGAACGTGGTCGAGATTTTGTCATGTATCAGTTGTCAGGTGGCGGTTATGGAGGGAATGTAAACGGTGATGGGTTGAGTAATGGATGCTCAACAATTGGTATTTCAAAGGCTCCGCCAGTTGAAATTATGGAGCAGACTTTTCCAGTGATTTACAATCACTACGCACTGCATGAAGGGTCAGCTGGGGCAGGAAAAATGCGTGGCGGTTTTGGTCTCGATTATAAGCTTGAGCTTCGTAATGGTGAGGCGCTCGCCAGTTTTGTTATGGATCATGGACGCTTTGGTCCCCAAGGGGCGCTTGGTGGAAATGATGGAGACGTCAACAAAGTTGTGATTTTACGCAATGGTTCCTCCTATGTGCCGAAACATCTTTCGAAAGAACAAGATATCACACTTGCACCCGGGGATCGGGTATGGGTACGCACCCCTGGGGGTGGTGGTTATGGCGACCCGTTGCAAAGACCGGTGGACGCGGTGCGGGAGGATGTGCGACTAGAACGTTATAGTTTGACTGAGGCGCGTGATCTTTATGGTGTTGTCCTGATTAAAAATGACAACGTTTTATGCGTTGACGAAGCAGAAACTGCCAAATTGCGTATTGAAATGAAGCGTAGTTTCTACATTTATAATCCCTAAATTTTTGAATTAATAAACAATGTACAGCCATTGATTTAGATAACAATCTCACCTAGACTTATAGGGTAGTTGCTTGTTTTTGTAGCTAACGGAATTGAAACAAGAGAAACGGGTACATTGGTGCCAATAACTCTGGTTATCATTGTCATATCAGGGACCTTTGTTGAGGGAATATAACATGAACCATATAGCGCTCGAAAAAAATAATTGGATTGGTCAGCGTACTCCGCGGCCTGACGGTATAGAAAAGGTGACAGGTTCGGCACAATACTCTGCCGATTTCACTATGCCTGGCATGGTCTGGGGTAAGGTGTTGAGAAGTCCTCACGCTCATGCGCTGATAAAGAAAATAGATACTTCTAAGGCTGAAAAACTTGATGGTGTGCTCTCGGTGATGACTGGTGAGGACTTTCCTTTGTTGCCTTTGGACGTGCCATTGCCGCAAGGGCCAAACGATATTCGATGGATTGCTCGAGGGTGCATGGCCCGGGAAAAAATTCTTTATACAGGCCATCCTATCGCAGCGGTTGCGGCTACTTCTCAAAGTATCGCAACGGCTGCGCTTGAGCTAATTGAAGTTGATTATGAGATCCTGCCGCACGTCATTGATGTAGACGAAGCGATGGCGCCAGGTGCGCCGGTTTTGCATGATTGGCTGGAAACAGCAGGAATTGATGGGGCTACTAATATTTCAAACGTTATGACGGTCCAAACTGGCGATGTTAAGAAGGGCTTTGATGAGGCAGATTTGGTTTTAGAACGTGAATTTAAGTCCGCCGCTGTGCATCAGGGGTACATAGAACCTCAAGCCTGCCTGGTTAGTTACAAGCCAGATTCTCAATCTGTAATTTGGAGCAGTACTCAAGGACAGTTTATGGTTAGGGATCTAACCGCCATAATAACCGGAATGGCAACAGGGGATATAAAAGCTATTCCTGGGGAAATTGGCGGGGGGTTTGGAGGCAAGACAATAATCTATCTTGAGCCAGTCGCGATGGTACTCTCGAGAAAATGTGGTAGACCCGTCAAAATGCAACTTACCCGAGAAGACGTATTCCATAGCACTGGAGCGGGGGCGGGGATGTCTGCTCATCTTAAAGTTGGAGTAACCAAGGATGGTAAGTTGACTGCTGTTGAAGGTGCTTATAACTTTCAGGCTGGATGTTATCCAGGTTCGCCAGTAGGCCGAGCCTGTCATTTTTCTTTCTCTTGCTACGATATACCCAATGCGGATGTTAAAGGTTTGGACATTGTCTCCAATCGCCCCAATGTTGCAGCTTACAGGGCACCAGGAGCTCCTCAAGGGAACTATGTTTTCGAGAGCATTCTTGATGAAATAGCTGAAAAACTTAATATTGATCCTTGGGAATTACGTTTGCGAAACGCTTTATCCTCTGACAAGCCCACCATTTATGGCGCGAAGATTGGTGAAGCTGGGATCCAAGAATGCATAGATTCTGTGCGTAATCATCCAAACGCCAAAATTGAATTGGGGCCTAATCAAGGGCGTGGTATTGCTATTGGTTACTGGGGTAACGCCGGTGGAGAGTCAAGTTCCCAATTGTATATCAATGAGGATGGCTCAGCAGTAGTGATTACTGGGCATCCTGACATTGGTGGTAGTAGAGCCTCAATGGTAAATATTGTGGCAGAGAAACTGGGAATAGACTATCGAAACGTTAAAGCTCAGATAGGTGATACCAATACTGTTGGGATTAGTGCTGTAACTGGAGGCAGTAGGGTCACCTTTGCTGCTGGTATTGTGGTGAACGAAGCCACGGATCAGGTCATTGATATTCTGAAAGCTCGGGCAGCAGGTATCTGGGGCATTGAAGCGGACGCAGTGGAATGGCGGGATGGTGCGGCGCACCCGACTAGTCCAAATGCAGGTGAATTTGAGCCACTGACCCTCCCTGAACTAGCAGCGAAAGCGGTAGCGACTGGCGGGCCAATAATGTCGGCTGTGTCCAAGACTACAACTGGCCACATGGGAGTAGTAGGTGCTCACATGGTCGACGTTGAAGTCGACAGGGAAACCGGACAGGTCAAAATTCTTCGCTATACCGCTAGCCAAGATGTCGGACGAGCCATTCACCCATCGTATGTGGAAGGCCAAATTCAAGGCGGTGTCGTACAAGGTATCGGCTGGGCATTGAATGAAGAATTTATTTATAATAAAAATGGCCGTTTAGATAACGCCGGCTTCCTAGATTATCGTATGCCGGTTGCCTCTGATCTGCCGTCAATCGATGCGGTGATTGTAGAAATTCCAAATCCCGATCATCCATATGGCGTCAAGGGTGTTGGGGAAATTCCGCTGGTGCCACCTTTGGCTGCGATTGCAAACGCTGTTGCTAACGCTAGTGGAAAACGCCTATACGAGTTGCCCATGTCCCCACCTAAGGTGTTAAAAGCGTTAGGCGAATAGCACTGGAAACATTTAAGTTCATAGATACTTTGATAGTCAGGTTAAATACAGTTTTGGGTCGAATACGATATAAACAATGATTTATGTTGTTATCGACCTAGAGCTGCACTGACGGTAAGTGTTAATCACTATCCCATTCGGTCAGTCTGAAACAAGAAACATGGATAAAATCCCTAAGAATATTGTTTTCGGGGCAAGCAACGTGATTTAGAAACTTTTTATCACTTGTTATGGTTTTCAAAATAATATTATTTTTTTAACAGGGTTATGAATCTGCTGCTTATACGTCTTATACTCCAGGATTTGTATAACTGAGGAAAACAAATCCAAAGAATTGGCGCTTCAACCTAGAATAAAAAGTTGATTTCAACGCTTTCATAAAAAACTCTGATAAATCACAAAATGGTGTAGTAATGAAAAAGTTGAATATTTTCTTTTAAAATCGTAGGAGGTTTGTTTTGACGGAGTTGACATTGGCGTGTTGGGATTACGATCGTGCCATGCCTGTCTTGGATGGCAGAGTGACTTTAAACAACTTTAACTTGAATTGTCATGTTGAACCGCCAGGTGTACTTTTTCCGCTTGCTGTAACGGAGGCACCTTTTGATATTACGGAACTCTCCTTTGCAAGTTACGTTATTCAGCTTTCGCGTGATGAATGTCCCTACATCGGTTTACCTATTTTTCTGTCACGAGCTTTTCGGCATGGAGCTATCTATGTAAGAAAAGCATCTGGGATTACATCTCCAAAAGATTTAGAAGGACGCGTGGTGGGCGTTCCAGAGTATGCAATGACATTGGCAGTTTGGGTTAGGGGAATCTTATCGGATGAATATGGAATTGATACTGACAAGTTGAAGTATCGAACAGGTGGCTTAAACGAGCCGGGCCGAACAGAACGTATAAATCTTAATATCCCAAGCCATGTTGAGCTGGAGGAGTTAGATCCCTCTGTCAGTTTAAATGAAGCCATTTTGGATGGAAGATTAGATGCAATAATTTCGCCTGCGCCACCGCAATCATTCTCAGATGGGGATGCGCGCGTAATACGATTAATTGACCCAGCAGGTCCAGTGGAACGGGAATATTTTAAGCGAACCAAAATATTCCCGCCAATGCACATTGTTGGTATTAAAAAGACAATAATCCAAAAATATCCATCACTTCCTAACGATGTATATAAATTATTTTTGGACGCCCGTAAGATTGCGATGGAGCGTGTAAAAGAGGTTGCGCAAAGTTCGGCAAATCGTGAAATGTCTCCATGGTATTCAGAAGCCTATGAATATGCTGTCTCTATTATGGGGGCGGATTATTGGACCTATGGCCTGCATAATAATCGTGCCGATCTTGAGGCATTTTGCAGGTATTGTTACTCGCAGCATCTCACCTCAAGGTTAATGTCACCAGTGGAACTTTTTCATCCCAAAACGAATTGATATTTTAATTAATGTTGATTAGAAAAATGATCTGACTTTTATCTTAACTGTCTATGTTAAAAATTACGTTGACGCCGAAATAGAAAGTGATTTTTATAATCTTTTAATAAACCGTGTAATTTTTTCTCAGATAGAAGATTAGGCATTCCTTGGATGCTGGATTTCTTCTGTCATCCTAGGTCCTGTTGATTATGAATATTGATCCCCAAACGATCCTCGATACGTTACTGTCGAGATGTAAAGAGCATCATTCACCCTGTGGCCAGGGTAATTTAATCTGGCGAGAATGGGGTGAGAAAAAATTAAATAAATGCCCTTTGATATTACTACATGGTGGTTCCGGCGCATGGAATCACTGGACAAGGACGATCCCGGCCTTAGAAAACGACTTTCAAATATACGCGGTAGATCTTCCCGGATGTGGTGACTCCGCTGATCCACCAAAACCCTATGATGCAGAAAGTTTAGTCGAGATTATCTCACTTGGGTTAGATACTATTTTGCCCAATGATGAGCCCTTCGACCTCATTTCCTTCTCTTTTGGTGGCGTCTTGTCAGGATTGCTTGCGCATTCTCAGGCGCGACGTATCCGTAGCCTAACGCTAGTTGGATCACCTGTCTTGGGTCTTACGGGGACTGGGCCTGCAAATGATTTAGTTGAAGTGCCGCAGGGAACCCCGCTTAGAGAGGCTGTACCTCTTTATAAACATAACCTCCAAAACTTGATGTTATTCAAGCCAGAAACCATCGATGATTTAGCGTTGACAATCCATATAAACAACATGTCGAAAGCTCGCTTAAGATCTAGAGGAATCGCTCGTACTTCAGTATTGGCAGACAGTTTGAATGAGCTACCTTGCGCCTTAAGTTGTATTTTTGGAGCCGAGGATACTACTCTAAACCCAAATCTAAAAGGTATACGGGAGCATGTTTACTCATTGCACCCAAATGCTCAATTCCACGTCATTCCAAACTCTGGACATTGGGTCCAATTTGAGTCTTCAGAAAAAGTGAATGACATACTACTTAAAAGTTTTAAAAGCGGTCAAAGTTGAAGTATCAATTTTTTTGAATTTTTCCACTGCTGCAGTCTATATGATAGTTCAACGATATACCCCGTCCCACTCACCTTTTGCAGCTTCAACGTTTCCATCATCCTTAACTGTTGGCCGATGCATCACAAAGGTCGTTTCCGGTGTGATAACGCCATAATCCATATAGCCCATACGTGCTAATGGTCGCATTTCAGCAGTGTTCACAATGCCGTCTTGGATAAACTTATCATCAATATAGATTCCAACTACCTGTCCAATAACCATAAAATGGCCATCGTCGCTACCTGGGGCGACGTCGGGTAAGTTTATTGTCTTCCAATGCTTGCATTCTAAAGCGGCCGGGGCTCTCGCGACCCTTGGAGGAGCCACAAATTGAGATGGCGCTGTTTCCAGATTGGCTAAGGCAAATTCATCGGCAAGGTAATCGACAGGAGCAGAGCTAACATTCATTCCATCTCGTGTGTCCCAAGTTGACAAAGAGCACGTAAATTCTCCGTTTTGCTCGATATTGCACAAACTATCTTTTCGCTCCACTGACGAGAACATGACATAATTAGGATTGGCTGCGACAGCGTTGAAAAAACTGTAAGGCGCCAGATTGAGTATATTGTCTCCCGAAATAGTAGCTATCCAACCAATTGGACGTGGGGCGATCAGTGCCTTGAAAGGGTCATGTTTTAAGCCGTGTTTATTTTCAATACAATCATAATACATGGCAACACTCCCTTGCCGATAAGAAATAGAAAGAGTTCTACTATCGTTTTTTAGCAAAATATGTAGGATATAAAGCTTCGATGTATATACAACAAATTAGAACCGCTAGACTATCAAAAAATCATAATTTCACTGTCGATTGGACCTTAATATGACAATAGCTGTTAGGATGATAAATCCATTTATTTCAAGGCTTGTCTCTAGATCGGGTGGCTTCAATTATGAAATCTAAGCTAGAACGATTATTAATAACGGGAGCAGCTGGTGCGTTAGGAGCACACTGCCGTCAAAACGTTGGGCATCTCGCAAAAATATTAAGAGTCTCAGATCGGCTGGAAATTGCAAGGGAGGGGTCGGCAACTCAAAATGATACTGAAGAAATTATTCAGTGTGATTTAGCCGATGCTGCTGCAGTGCAAGAGCTGGTAAAGGGGTGCGATGGGATTTTACATTTTGGAGGACAGGCCACAGAGAGCAACTGGAAGGTTGTCAGAGATTCAAATATTGAGGGCATGTACAACTTATACGAAGCGGCACGTCAACAAGAATGCAAACGGATTTTCTATGCGAGCTCGATCCATGCAATAGGATATCATTCTCCAAACACTGTAATCGACGACGGTGCCACCATAAGACCGGACACATTGTACGGCGCGTCTAAGGCATTTGGGGAAGCCTTAGCTAGAATGTATTTTGAAAAATTCAATATTGAAACAGCGTGCGTTAGAATTGCCTCATGTCAACCTGAACCAAAAAATCACCGAATGCTATCTACATGGTTTAGTTATGACGATTTAGTCCGTCTAGTAACGAGTGTTTTTGAAGCGCCTGTTTTAGGGTGCCCGATTATTTATGGTGTATCAAACAATCAGCGCCGTTGGGCGGATAATACGGCAGCATCCTTTCTTTCCTGGTCACCACAAGATAATGCTGAGCTGCATCGAAACCGGTTAGATCAGGCTATGGAGCAACCGCCTTCTACATCGGATGACTTCAATTTCATAGGAGGACCTTATGTGTCTTTTGGCATAATTCCTGAGGAGGATGAACACCAATAAATACCGGTTATGTTGCTGAGGTATTAATCAAGGTTGTTGCTGTCATTTGATAATAAGCAAAAATCAAAAATATTGTGCTGAAATTATTTGCTGTCTAGACTGAAGAAGGGCAAGCCGGTCCAAACCGATTTCATTGGTTCTGTTTGAACTAAGAGTTTGCACAAAAATGGAACACTTGAATTGTAGATTGGGTCTGGGTCGATACTTTATCCCAAATTCTAGTTAAGTGATTATTTTAAACAGGAACCAAAAGGTGGGGTTATGAAAAAAAATAAGATTAAACAGATGTGGAAAGATAATAAGTTTGTGACGATGGGCTGGCTTTCTATTTCCCATGGACTCACAGCAGAAGTAATGGCCCGACAAGGTTTTGACTCTCTTTGCATCGATTTGCAGCACGGTACATCAGAAATGACAGATGTTTTACCCATGCTTCAAGCTGTAACTCAGACAGAAACAGTCCCTTTTGTCCGTGTTGGCTGGAATGACCCAGCTGATATAATGAAAGCGCTGGATCTTGGCGCCTATGGCATAATTGTCCCATTGGTTAATACCGCAGAAGAGGCAGCGACCGCTGTTGCGGCCTGTCGTTATTCTCCGGTTGGTATGCGCTCAGTTGGTCCTGTTCGAGCGATGCATTCTGGAGGAAGTAATTACCTCGAAGAAGCAAACGATGAAATTATTGTTATGGCGATGATAGAAACAAAACAAGGGCTCGATAATTTAGATGAAATATGTGCTACACCTGGATTAGATGCTGTCTATATTGGTCCGTCAGATCTCTCTTTAGCTTTAGATTTAAAGCCTCGAGGCGATAATCCAGATCCGTTGCATCTTGAGACATGTGACAAAATTTTGGAAACAGCACATAAGCACGGTATTAAGGCCGTTATGCATTGTGCTAGTGGTGAGTTCGCATCAGGGGCCATAAAACGCGGTTTTGATATGGTTATGTTGACCTCTGATCTAGCATCTATGATTGCGGGAGTAAAATCTCAATTAGACACATTTAAGGCTAACACTGGTTAAATACGATTAGCATTTCGTCTCACGAAACAGTGGTCGTGTTGTTGAGATCTTTTTTGGATTTTTAAGACGCTGGTAACTACCCAAAAAGGTATTATCAGATTTAGGCAGGCTTAAAATTATGAAAATCGCTATTTACGGTGCTGGAGCTATTGGTGGTCATTTAGGCGCAATGTTAAGCAGAACGGGTGTCAATGTGGGCCTGATAGCCCGCGGTGAACATTTAGAGGCTATGCGTAAAAACGGTCTACGGCAAATATTGAGGGATGAGGAATTTACCGTATATCCAACCATAACGGATAACCCAGAAGAACTGGGGCCTCAGGACTATGTGATATTGACCCTTAAATCATATCAAGCGCCAGATATTGTTAATGATATGCAACCTTTACTTGGTGCAGATACAACAGTCGCAACAGCAATGAATGGTATACCGTGGTGGTATTTTTATAAACATTCCGGGAAATTAGAGAATTATCAAATTACGACTGTTGACCCTCAAAATAAACAGTGGGGTCAAATTGGTGCAGAACGCGCTATTGGTTGCATTACCTATGTCGCGAGTGAAGTTGCTGAACCAGGGGTCATCAAAACCTCCAGCTCTAGCTTTCATTATCAAATAGGCGAGCCAGACGGTTCGGTATCCGAAAGATGTACCAAATTGAAAGAGGTTTTGGAGAGGGCAGGCATTCAATGCCAAATTCGGTCAGAAATCAGAAAAGATATCTGGACAAAGGTGATGGGAAACGTAGCCTATAATCCAACAAGTGCTCTGACCTTAGCGCATACGGGAGCTATGATTGAGGATCCAGATATGCGAATTGTGCTCCGTCAGCTAATGCTGGAAGTAATATCAGTTGGAAAAGCTCTTGATGCCGATCCTGGAGACCAGATAGATAAGAGAATGACGGCTAGTCTAGAACGTGCCGCCTTTCATAAAACTTCTATGTTGCAGGACCTTGAACGTGGCCGCTACATGGAGATATTACCAATAGTTGGGGCTGTGGCAGAATTGGCAAAACTGTGCAACATCCAAACGCCAACTATCGATACAATTCTAGCTTTGGTGAAGCTACGAGCTAAGA
>QBVV01000042.1 GCA_003284265.1 SAR116 cluster bacterium AG-313-A07 | reverse complement strand
TTTTGGGTCTTCAAAGCAGTTTTCAAATATTTCTTATGCTTTTTATGACGCTCTTGCATGAAAACAGCATTATCATCTTTAACAATCTTATTCTCCTTTGTTGGGGGAACAAAATTATTTAGGGATATTTTTTTACTATCGTCGGACTGATCACTCATTTATCTGGCCTAGTGTTCGGTAAGTAACAAGTAATGGAATAATACTACAGATGATCCATATTAGTAGTAAATTTTAGGGCGAAAATTGCTCTTTAAGCACACGCTCGTCTAGATTGTGATCTGGATCATATAAAATATTCAAATCAATGGTACGATCTTCGTTGATAATCACCGATTTTATATCTCGAACTTCTGTTGCATCGGCAGATGCGCTAACTGGACGTTTTTTAGTATCTAATGCTTCTATTTTGATAGTAGCGCCGTGTTCAAGTAGCGCTCCACGCCACCGCCGAGGTCTAAAAGCACTTATAGGTGTCATGGCAAGAACCCCAGCACCAAGCGGTATTATCGGCCCATGGGCCGATAGATTGTAAGCTGTGCTTCCTGCAGGTGTAGAAACCAGAATACCGTCACACAATAATTCTTTCATACGTACCGTGTCATCGATTGTAATCTTTATTTTTGCTGTTTGGGAAGTCTGCCTTAAGAGCGAAACTTCATTAATAGCTAAAGCTTCTTCAATATCGCCGTTATTTTTTTCAACCTTCATTCTTAAAGGATGCAATGTAACTAAGGTTGCCGAATTAATTCGATCCAAAAGATCGTCTTTTGAAAATTCGTTCATCAGGAAGCCTATTGTGCCGCGGTTCATACCAAAAACCTTCACTGGGCGATTGATATATTGGCGCAGTGTATGCAGCATTATGCCGTCACCGCCAAGTACAATAATAACATCTGCGTCATTGACGCTTGTACTGTCATAGATTTTTTCAAGCGCATTCTTTGCAGCTATAGCCTGTTTCCCAGACGATGCTAGGAATGCTATTTTAGAGTTTATCATTCCATATTTCCTAAAAGACGTAATGCAAAGTGATGCATTGAATAAACAAATTCTGTACGATCAATTTGAAAAAGCGAATCGGATACCACAGACCTAACTAATTGTTTAAATAAATCTAAACATTAAAAAACATCTGTCTCTCGAAAAGATCTCTAAACAACTGTATCTATGACCCCCATGGTGTTATTGCTTGTTTGAGGGCTTTATACCCCTCAATAAACCCCGGTCTTGTTTGTCCGTATATCGAGTCAAATGTACTCAGGGCATTATCAAACCATATTTTAACTTTTTCGTTACCTTGATTGGCATCCAGGTATGCATCGCGCATCAAAACAAAATGGATCCTTGGATCATACGGTTGTTTAGTTCCTCCCATCGACTCGTCACCATCTAGCAAACGCAACAACATTGCATCGGCCGAACCAAGGGTTTGCTCATGAATCGCCGGCCCGCTCATGCGGTGCATAACCGAGGTCATATCGCGTCCGTTTCCGGTGGTATAGCCCATATCAGACCATACCTGGGACATATCGACGTCATGCCCGAGGTGCTTTGCAACTTTCTTTCCAAAGTCACGCAGAGGATCTGAGACATCTGCCATTAAGTCTGTTAACCGATCTCCATCCAGGTCGGTTGCTAACACTACACAGTCTCTTTGCTCAATAAGGTCCCATAATAATAGTCCATAATTTGTGTCTGCTATGTGTTGTTCAATACGCCCCCCCCAGCTTTCCATGCCTTTTTTGAAATCACTGGGTAGAAGTGCGATAATTTTTTCTATATTTTCTCTATGTTCCTCAAACGGATTTACAGCGTATTTTCTCCCAACTTCAAACTTTGTACCTTCTAGTAACCATGCATGCAGGCCGGCGTTGATACCGTCTTCCATAGCTTGCGTTGGTTTCATTGCTACACGTCCTATTTTACCTGTTTCGTGAACCATTTTCAGGAATAGGCGATTGGCATACGCCATTTGAATCCCCGGCGAATTCATTTCTGAATGAATTAACCCTGTCTTTGGATCAACATCAAATTTTGGTCTATTCTGCGAGTACGGTAAGCATGGCATGCATCGGACTGCTGTTATCGGACCGTATGGCCTTACGTTGCAATAAACTCCAGCCTGAGTTCGTAATGGGGCATTTCCAGATTTTCCCATCACAACAACACGGCCGCCCTTACCATCATTCACGTAGGCATCGCCCGCTGTTGACCATTTGATTGACGTGCATGGCATATTTCCAAACCAGCTTAGGCATTCGAGCTGGGTATCGTGGCGGTATTGCGACCACATAGGCACAGCATAAAACGGTAAACCCAAAATATCGGCTGCTGCTATTGTGCCTATTAGAGCGTATGCATCGGTGAGTGAGTGTGCTACTGGGTTCACCGTTCCATCAAAATTACCCCCCTGCCAAACAATAGCATCTGGATGTCCATCGGGGCGAACATCCGTCGGTTGATAAAGCGCTTCCAGAGTACCGAATAAATCTCCTCCTTTGGCCTCAGTTTGTGCAATTGACATTAAATCGATCATTTACGCCTCTTTACTAAAATTTAGGTTCAAACTAATTATAATTTCATTCGCAGTAGGGAGCCTTTTCATGTTCTGCGACCTGCTATTCTTATGCTTGTTCACTTCGCGCATGTAAAGAATTTGCATCATACTATCTTTCATACTGCTTTCTACAATCATTTTTCTGTTGGTTATACATAAATTATCGTGGTTGTTTTGAAAATCTGTCTACAACCTTTGCAAAAAGTTATAATCAAAACTTTTGTTTTTGGGCCCGGTTTATCACATCTATAGCCTGTTGAGGAGATTGTACTAGTGTTAGTAAGGATTCATTTTTTTTATTTATAAACCCTTCTTTTATGCCATGTTTTACAAGGGTTAAAAATGGTTCCCAATAAGCTCTTATATCTACAAGAATAATTTCTTTATTAAAAATATTCAATTGAACCCAGGTCATTGTCTCTATTGTTTCATCAAAGGTCCCCGTACCTCCAGGTAATGAAATGAATATATCCGCCCGTTCATACATTAGTCTTTTTCTATCATGCATATTGTCGGTGATAATCAATTCTGTAAGATTAGGGTGGCCAACTTCTGACTCCTGCAGGAAATTTGGTATTACGCCCGTTACATCCCCCCCCACAGCTAAAGCTGAATTAGCAAGCGTCCCCATCAGTCCGGTGTTGCCTCCACCATAAACGATATTGATATCATTATTAGCTAGGAGTGTCCCTAATTCCTCTGCTGCTTCGGAATAAATTTTGTTTGAACCGTTTGATGACCCGCAAAAGACGCACGCAGAAAATTTATTATTCATTTTTAGTCTCACTACAATTTTTGCACTGTTTGTTAATTATGTTTTTGTCATGGAACTCGGCATTGCTTAGTTGTCACTTCAAGCTTAAACTGAATAAAAGTTACAGGAGCACCGGTGATGATTTCTCGCCCGATAGCCATTGGTATAGTAGGTGTAATCGTCGTTATTATAGCATTAATTCTAAATCACGAGGATAAAAGAGAATCAGAAAAACCGCTGAAAAATAAAACTTCTGTCGCAAAAAATCAGCTCTCTCAAAATAGAAAAACTGATAAAAAAGAATCCTCTATTGCCACTGCAGAAAAAAAGAATACGGATGCAGAAACTACCTTAAAAAAATATAAAAAGAAACCATCTTTTGATCTTGTTAGAGTAGATCCGGAAGGCAATGTGGTGATCGCTGGAAGAAGTCAACCTGGTGCTAGGATAGAAATATTAGATGGAAATACCGTCATCGGCATAGTGGAATCGGATGATAGAGGGGAATGGGTCTTTGTGCCAGAAGCACGCTTAACCCCTGGCGCCAGAATCTTAATACTCAGGGATGCAACTAAAGATGATATTTCCCGTGAATCCGACAATGCGGTGGTCTTGGTTGTTCCTGAACCTGGTCAAAATATTGCTGGGCTCGGTGAAAAAGCTGATGGTATGCCGCTAGCGATGGTCATGCCGAGAGAGGAGGCTAAAAGTGAGGCTTCACGAATATTTCAAACTCCGAAAAGGAAAAAGCAAGGAAATATAAACAAAGTTAAACCCAGAAAAGAAAAGGTAGATGCTGTAGAGGAGGGTGGACAACCGCGCCTTGCCTTACAGACTATCGATTACGATGATAGTGGTATTATAATCGTAAGTGGGTTATCAAACCCTAATTCGATTATCAACGTATACCTAGATAATACCTTGGTTGGATCGGTTACTGCCGCCCCGGATGGTAGGTGGACCATTGATCTCAAGAACACACTGAAATCAGGGAAGTATATGATACGAGTGGATCAGGTGAACCTGTCAGCAAAAGTATTAGAAAGGATAGAGTTGCCTTTTGTAAAAGCGCCAGTTATTGAGGCTGCAACAGAAAAAGCAACAGTAATTATACAACCTGGGAATAGTCTCTGGCGGATAGCTGCAAAAGTTTATGGGAGTGGGTTTCGGTACACTGAAATCTATGAGGCGAATATGGACCAGATTCGGGATCCTAACTTAATTTATCCAGGGCAGGTGTTTAAAATTCCTGACCAAAAAGAAAGATGAGTGATCAAATCAAATGAATAAAGGTTCTCTACTTGACAATGTCTTAGTACCAATAGCCAGAGAAGGATGGCCATTCATAGCTATTTTTGGTCTTGTTTCTTTGATTTTGTACTTTGTATATGCCCCGCTGGGATGGATAGGTCTGGTTCTCACCCTGTGGTGTGTTTATTTCTTTAGAAATCCAGACCGAGTTACACCTGAACGGGAAGGTTTGATCGTCTCGCCAGCCGATGGCATTGTCCAGATGGTAGCTGAAGTGTCTCCACCAGAAGAACTAGACATGGGTTCTGAGCCGGTAGTTCGTGTAAGCGTCTTTATGAATGTATTTGATTGCCACGTGAACAGGATACCGTGTGATGGTCGTATAGGGAAATTGGTTTATGTGCCTGGCCAGTTTCTAAATGCCTCACTCGATAAAGCTAGCGAAGAAAACGAAAGGCAAATGGTTCGTATCGATCTAGACTCGGGCGCTTCAGTAGGAGCAGTCCAGATAGCTGGTTTAGTAGCTAGAAGAATTGTTTGTTATTTGGAGGAAGATCAAATAGTCCTTGCCGGAGAGCGGTTCGGTTTAATCCGGTTTGGGAGCCGTGTAGATATCTATCTTCCCCATGGAGCCGTATCTCATGCAGTAATAGGTCAAAAGTGTGTTTCTGGGGAAACAGTACTGGCGGATTTAAAATCAGATGAGGCGGCTCGATCTGGTGAAGTTCGTTGATTAGAAATAGGAACTTGCACTTTGATGAACAAAGGATCTAGACGAAATCGCATCAAACAGATGCCCATTAGTGTTATAATACCCAATTTAATTACCGTAATGGCCTTGTGCTCTGGACTTACGGGAATCCGCTTTGCGTTGCAGGAAAGGTGGGAGTTTGCAATTGGTGCTATAGCATTAGCTGCAATCCTAGATACGCTTGATGGCCGAATGGCACGGCTCTTAAAGGGACAAAGCAAGTTTGGTGCAGAACTGGATTCGTTATCGGATTTTATTAGTTTTGGTGTGGCGCCCGCCTTAATACTATTTTTTTGGAGCACCCAAAATATTCATGGAATTGGTTGGGCAAGTGTTTTGTTTTTTTCGACATGCATGGCCTTACGTTTAGCCCGGTTTAACACTCAGTTGGAAGATCCAGATCCACCAGCATTCGCTTCTAGATTTTTTTCGGGCGTACCAGCTCCCGCTGCTGCGGGTCTCGCTTGCTTTCCTGTTATTATGAGCTTTGAAATCGAAGTGATAGTTATCAACCAACCTTACTTAATTTCAGCTTGGTTGGTTTTTGTTGGGCTGCTGATGGTGAGTAGCATCCCGACGTTTTCTTTCAAAGGAAGTAAACTTCCAAGAAAAATGGTTATTCCTTTATTCGTGATAGCAGGATTATTTATCGCTTGCGTGCTAACAGAGACTTGGATCGCATTAGCGATTTTAATTACAATATATTTTTTCACAATACCACTCAGCATTATTTCCCACAAAAGATTGAGCCTAGCTCTAAAACGTAGCAACATAGAGGACTAATTTATCAATCACATAGCCAGTATTATCAATTGATTGATATCTTCGTTCTTCTATCAGTTTTGTCTCCTCGATCCAGGAAACCGTTCATCGCGCCACGCTATTAGGTTCGAACGCAGCATTAAAGCGCACGGAGTAACAATTAAGGTTAGGATTGTAGCGAAGCTGAGACCGAATACGATGGTCGTTGAAAGTGAAACCCACCATTGTGTTGATGGCGCTCCTACAGTTATTTCTCTTGTAAGGAAATCAATATTCGTTTGAAAAACCATTGGCATCAAGCCTAGAACAGTAGTGATGGTCGTGAGCAATACTGGCCGTAATCGTTGAGCCCCAGACACAAGTATTGCCTGTTGAACTGAGATAGACGTGCGCTTGATATGATCGAAGGTGTCAATAAGCACTATATTATTATTGACTACAATACCTGCCAAAGCTATGACGCCGACCCCCGACATAACAACGCCAAATGGCTCTCCTGTAATGAGTAGCCCCAGAAAGACGCCAGCAGTGGACATTATAACTGCCGATAGTATCAAAAACGCACTATAGAAACTATTGAATTGCGTGACTAATATGATGGTCATAATAAATAATGCTGCAGCGAAGGCTTTTATAAGGAAACTCTTAGCCTGTTTTTGTTCGGCATCCTCCCCTTTAAATTGAATTCTTACAGATCTAGGAAGGTCCGCGGTGTTCAACCACGCTTTTATTTCTTTAGCTTTTGAATCGGCGAGAATGCCCGGGGCAACATCAGCCTGAATAGTTTTCGTTCTAGTAGATTGAACTCGTTTAATTACACCAATTCTGGGTTTGGGAGACCACTTTATAAAGTTATCGATAGGGATAAGGCCTTTATTAGTTTTTATGCTTATCCTTTCATATTGATTGAGCTTCCGATAATGTTTTGGGTATCTTATTACGACATCAATTTCTTCGTCGCTAACTTCCGTGCTGTAATCTGTTACTTTCAAGCCCTTGGTGATGAGTTGCACATAATTTCCAACGAGGGCTATATCAACTCCAAATTTTAACGCTTGAGTCCTATCGACAGTCAGCTGCCATTCAATTCCAGGTAAATCCCTATCATCTTCAATATTGATGAGACCTACAATGGTATTTAGTTGGTTTCGAATAATCGAGGTGGCGTTATCAAGATCCGAGACATTATCTGATTTAATCAATAATTTTAACGGTTTTCCCGTTGGCGGGCCTTTCTGTAATTCAACAAACTCAACCTTTATACCTGCGTATTTTGTGGAGCGTTTTTTGATTTCATCTAATATCGCTTTAGCTGGTCTGCGTTGGGCCCAATCTTTGAATTCAAGTTGAATGGTTCCAATAACATCCTTTGGTACATTCTGCCCTCCACCCTGAAGTTTGCCAACAAAGGTATAAATTGATTTAAATTCATTAATATTTAAAACTTCTTTCTCAATGTCGTAAACTAATTCGGCTTTTTCCTCAGTTGATAAATTTCCGCGCGCATGGATATAAATTTTTGCTGTATCGGGTTCAATATCTGGAAAAAACTCAATCCCGTTACCTTTGGTTAGGTAAGTGTATTGAACAGTAACCAAAGTTAGTATCGCAATTATTATAATTTTAAATGGGTTTTGTAATGCTATTTCCAGCAATTGAACATAGGTTCGGGTAAGCCAGTTACTATTTTTTAACCCCTTCAGACCGTCACTCGCGACGTTACCGTTCTCTGAGTGGACCAACATCTTAGACTTCCCAATTTTTATCCCAATAGTCGGGACAAAAATTAATGCCATGAGAAGTGATGAGGTTAATATTGCTATCAACGTTATTGGCATAAACTTCATGAACTCCCCAACCATTCCCGGCCAAAATATCAAAGGCATGAAGGCGGCTAGGGTAGTGGCTGTGGAGGCTACTATAGGACCACCCATTCTTTTAGCTGCATTTCGATAAGCATCTTCTCGGGAAATACGCTCCCTCATTTGGCGATCGGCGAATTCTGTAACGACGATTGCCCCGTCAACCAACATTCCAACAGATAGGATCAGGCTGAAGAGCACGACTATGTTTATTGAAAAGCCTAGTGCCGCCAAGATTAAAATACCCATTAAAAAAGAACCCGGAATAGCTATGCCTACTAATAGTCCTGAGCGCCAGCCGAGTGCTCCCACAATTATAACCATGACTAATAATATTGCACTGATAACGTTATTCTGGAGATCTCTAAGCATACGATGGATATGCAATGACCGGTCTTGTGAAAACGTTATCTTCACTTCTTGAGGCCAGCGTTTACTTAGTTCAGAAACTTTTTCTCTGACGCTTTGAATAGTGTCAATTATATTGTAACCGCCTCTTTTTGATACTTCCACTCCTATCGACGGCTCACCAGATAGTCGGGCTATCGTATCTTTATCCTTGAATGAACGCCTGACGGAGGCTACGTCGGCAATAGTTACTACAGCGTCGTCATTTACCTTTATCGGTTGACTTAAAATACCGGAAATATCTTTATAAAGTCCTGGGACTTTTATTGGGAAACTACCATTCCCTGCATCGAGCTTGCCAGCTGCTACTAATAAATTTGAACGTGCAATTATCTGCAGTATACTTATAGAGTCTAGTTCATAGCTTTCTAGTAGTGCCGGGTCTATAATTATTTCAATCAGTTCCTTGCGGTTTCCTGTAAGTTTAGCTTCGAGTACACTGTTGATAGCGCCGATTTCATCGCTAAGATTGCGTGCTAACGCTAATAGAGTGCGTTCGGGAAGGTTTCCAGATAGAGTGACGACCAGAACAGGGAATAAACTAAAATTTATTTCTTTTACTTTTGGTTCTTTGGTTTCAGTTGGAAGGCGGGTCTTTGCTAAGTCAACTTTTTCACGAACGTCGGTTATTGCTTTTTTTGAATCAAAGCCGGCATCGAACTCTAAGACAATACTGGCGCCACTTTCGTAGGCAGAACTGCGCATTTCTTTTACACCTTCAATACCACGGAGTGAGCTCTCCAGAGGCTGAAGTAATAATCTTTCGCTATCTTCTGGTGAAATGCCATCATGCTTAAGAAGAATATAGATCAAAGGAATATCAATATCGGGATCAGCTTCTTTTGGAATATCTATATAGGCGACCGTTCCGGCAGTTAGTATCAGGACCAAAGCTAGAAGCGTTGCCCGAGATCGTGACAATGCTTTGTTGATGATTGATTTCACGATTGTTTGCCTGAAGAGGCAGTTTCAGCAACTGCTTTAACGATTTGACCGTGCATCACAAATCCCTGACCAACCACTATTACGTTAGAGAGATCCGGTAGCCCGGTCACAAATGTTTTGTCTTCCGATCCCCCAACAATTTTAATTGGTTTAAACTGCACTCTTCCTTCTTCGTTGATTATTTTGACCCCTAAATTGCCATTTTCATCTAATGAAAATAATGATGGGGACAACTGGTGTGCTAGAGTCTCAGGTAAAGGTAGTATCAACTCTGCCGTTATTCCCTCTGGTATCTGGGCTCTGGGGTTTGGTGTCTCTAGTTCTACTTTAAACGTTCTGGTATCTCTTTGGGCCACTGGGCTTATAAATTGAATGCGCCCGTTTATTTTTTTTTCGTTTCTCAACTTAACTTCTGCAGATTGGCCCATTTTTATTTTTAGATAATCCCGTTCTGAGACGTAGGCTGTAATCAGGAGTGGATCTAGATCGATCAACTCTGCTACAGGGTCGGATTTTCTTAAAACGTCACCAATCTCAGCACTTTGTGCACTTAAGACCCCAGAAAAAGGAGCATGAATATTAGTATATTCCAAATTGATTCTTATACGTTCGGCAAAAGCCTTTGCTGCTTGTAAATCTGCAAAAGCCGCTGCATATTTGGTCTCTGCTTTGAACCCTTTTTGAGATAGTTTTTTCGCGGCAGAAAATTCCAACTCCCTCTGTTTTACTCGAGCTCTTGCTTCTTTTAGACGAAGAGGCAAATCCTCTGAATAAAGTTGGGCAATTATGTCTCCCTTATTTACATTATCGCCAGCCTTTCTTATGATCTTGGAAATTTTACCGGTAGCTTGAGTGCGAATTATCACCGACCGTGATCTTTCTGTCTGTCCTGTCACGCGCATGTGTGGAGTGTATGGTTGGGCTTTAAGATAACGAGTCCTTACGGTCACAAGTTCCTCAGATACACTTCTTTTCTGATTTTCGGTGTGCCCTTTTTGGGGTTGCGAATTATTGGCAAACTGGCCTGAGATTAACCAGCCGCCTGCCAGCATAGCGATGGTGATTGCGATAAGCAGAGATAGTTTAGATTTAATCATATAAGTGGCGACCAAAATAAATAAGACGGATAGTATGGTAGCGATTTTGATGTGAAAGGCTTTTAAATCATTTTATGATATAAGCCTAGCCAATCATTACTGTTATTAATGGTTCATTTTACCTAAAAGGTTTCTAACCAGGGTCTTAACTCAATCTCCCAGGACCATGAACTTCGATGCTGTCGATGAAATTGAAGGTAAGTCTCTGCTATAGCTTCGGGTTTCAACATACTGTCGTCATCTGGATCATTTCTTTCTGGCCTGTGATCTGCTTTTATTCCGCCATCTATAATGAAATGGCCTATATGTATATTTTGCGGATGTAGTTCTCTAGCAAGCGCCTGTGCCAAACCGCGCAGACCAAACTTTCCCATGGCAAATACAGAAGAATTTGCATACCCTTTTACGCTGGCTGAGGCACCTGTGAAAAAGATACTCCCACTGCCTCGTTTAACCATCCTTTTTGCCGCTTCCTGAGCCACCAGGAATGCTCCAAAACACGTTATATTGATGGCTTTTTGAGTGTCTTCGGGATCGACTTCAACAATTCCTCCACGAACGCGTGCTGAGGGATTGTATATTACTAGGTCTGGGGTTCCCAAAGTTTTATCTAGTTTTTTAAATAATGTTTGAACTTGATTAATATTACTAGCATCACAAGTGAAGACATCGACATTTGGTGTTTCTGATAAAGTTGCAAGCTTTGCAACATTGCGCGCTGCTATTGCTACTTTAAATTTATTCTTTAAAAGAAGATACGTTAGGGATGAGCTTAATCCGGGTCCTGCTCCTACTATCAAGGCTGTCTCTGTCATTCCTTTAACCTTTCGTTCCGCGGGTTGCTGTTGGCCGAAGTAATTCGAATGGTTCTGGAAAGGCTTTAACGGGGACTTCAATGATGGTTGGTCGGTTTGCTGAAAAACCCTGTTCTAATGCAATTCTTAATTCATTAGGAGTTTTCGCCCGAAGTCCCAATGCCCCAAAACTCTCTGTTAATTTAACAAAATCTGGATTAGTGAATTGTGATGCAATAATTTTTCCATCATGTAATTCACGTTGCATGCGAAGAACGTTACCATACGCTCCATCAGAGAATACGATAGCAACTAAATTTATGTTATGGTGAACTGCAGTTGCTATTTCGGGCATCGTATACATGAAACCTCCATCGCCATTCACAGATACGACTGGTTTATCTGGATGGGCTACTTTGACGCCAAGGGCCGTTGCGTAACCATACCCGAGTGTTCCCTGATATCCCGGAGTTATCATAGACCTTGGGCTGTAAACTGGAAAACCTACCCGTGATACATACCCTACTTGGGTGAATTCATCGACGAATAAACCATTGTCCGGTAAAACATCTCGGATGGCTCGAAGCCATGCCATTTGTGGCCCTGCTGTTTCCTCCATTTGCTTTTCGGCCTGAGCTTTTAAGTTAAGCATTTCTTCTTCGCGAGAGGTTCGTTTGATATTATATTTATTTAAAGCATCAACAATTTTTCTAGTGGTAAATGCGGCGTCCGAAACGAGTCCAACATCGGGTTTCATAATACGATTTATCTCGGTCGGATCTATATCAACGTGTATGATTTTTAATGCATCATCCATACCCCACGACATGCGTTCTGCCTGCATTCGGCATCCTATACTGATAGCAGCATCACAGTTTTTCCATAGCATTGCACCTGCTGTATTGGTATGGGCCAGATAGTGACGTTCATCTAAAATACCACGACCATTTTGATAGGATATTACAGGAGCTTGTAGCGTTTCAGCCAAGGTCTTGATCTCTTGGCAGGCTTCATAAGCGCCGCCACCAACAAAAATCATTGGTTGTTTAGATTTCCCCAGTATTTTAGCAGCTCTTTCGACTAGATCGGGGTCAGGTAATGGAGCAGGAGAACCAGAAGTCTTACTTCCTAAGGTTACTTCTGATTTTTTCCACATTATATCCATCGGCATTTCAAGCCCAACCGGCCGGGGGCGCCCGCTACGTAGTTGGCGAAAAGCTTCACTAATTTTCTGAGGAACTTCGGTAGGATGATTTATTCTGGCAGAGTGTTTTGTTAATCCTTTCATTACTTCTAGCTGTTCCGGTATCTCGTGTAACATTCCGAACCCTTTATTTATCGAAGTTGAAGGGATTTGGCCCGTGATTGCTAATACACGCGTGTTACATGCATATGCTGTAGACAGGGCAGCGGTTGTATTAAGTATTCCAGGTCCAGGTACAACAGCGTATGCTCCTACCTTTCCGGTGGACTGGGAATAACCGAAAGCCATATAAGCAACGCCCTGCTCATGTCTTGAATTTATAACTGATATCGCATTTCCTGCATCATGTAGTGCGTTAAACATTGGATCAAGTTGGATCCCCGGCAGACCAAATACTGTATCGATACCTTCAATAATGAGAGAACGGACTAGGGCATCACCCCCGCTTAATTTTTCATTATTCTGGTGTTCCATAGATATCGTCCTATTTTATAAAATTTTTGAGAATTAACCTATTATTAAACTGGTTTTATTATAAAGACTTTTTGGCGTTTAGGTTTGGGGTTTTTGAAAGCAAAATTATGTTGGATCTACCGATTTATTTTACAGTGATTTTTTACACAGTGTTTTTAATTGCCATCGTTACAGGAACTTCCACTGATAAAGTCAGCAGAAGAAAGGAGAGAGTTTTTCCATGCTGATCGAGATTTAAAGCACTATTGACTCCCCCTTCCAAGACATCATCTATCACAAAATTTAACGCGGGCAGGTTTGGTAATTCGTATCGGACTACTTTGCTTGCGCCTTTATTTGAGAAAAGTTCTAGTACTCGTTTTTCAGTAACTTGTTCCAGTAATATTTCATATGTTGCAGCGCTGTATGGGATGAGACTAATATTCGAACGATTACCCTTGTCTCCGGCCCTCGCATGAGCAATGTCATGCAATCTTACTTTTTTCATATGTTCTTGTGCCATTTAAGTGTAATCCGTCAAGAAATGGACTTTTGGCACGATTTTATTCCGATCTACCAATATAGAAGCTGTTTGAACTTGATCCGTTAAATGCTGGCGAAAACCACCACCTGCTGCAGGGCCACTGCAGTATAGGCTCAACATCTCCTGATTAACGCGCTCAACTATTTCTTTATCATGGCCGCAGGTCGCGATCCTAATTCTATAGTCTCCATCATCAGGGTACTTGTGTGTATTTGTGGTATCCTCATTATCACCAGAATGTACACTCATAGTCCCTACAATATCAAATCTAATGGGATTATTTGTTTTAATATCGCGACATCGGCGTTTCAGTACATCTATAGCTAGTTGCGCTCTTTTTAAAGCGTTAGGGCCGGCGTAACTCATTTCGGCTTCTCCCATCCAACCTCCATCTATACTCACTGTTGCTTTTAAAGTATCTGGTCTTTGTTTTCCGTGAGCTCCTGAGACTTTCACGCGGTCTGGCCCAACCTCTAAGACTCTTACCTTGCTGATATCCAGTATAACATCGGCGGTGAAATAGTTCTCTGGATCGTGAATTTCATACAAAAGTTGTTCCTTCACTGTTTGTGCTGACACAAGCCCACCCGTATTATCAGCTTTTGTTATGATTAAAGACCCGTCATTCGCAACTTCAGCAATTGGGAATCCCACATTCGCCAAATCCGGTACATCTTTATAGCCGGGGTCAGCGAAGTAGGCTCCAGTGACTTGGCCTCCACATTCTAAAAGATGGCCGGCCATCGTTCCTGTTGCTAATTTAATCCAGTCATCTTCGCTCCAACCGAATTCTTTGACCAACGGTCCAAGCACTAGTGCTGGATCAGTGCATCTTCCAACTACCACCACATCTGCGCCTCTTGAGAGCGCCTCGGCTATTGGACGCGCACCAAGGTAGACATTTGCCGCGATCACCTCATTATCACCTATTTCTAGCCCTTCGATGGTGGGATGGTTTTGAATATCTCGGCTCGACATGACTTGTAGCAAGTCATCTCCTTCAACAATCGCAATCTTAATGTTTTTACAACCGAGCTGATCAGCGATTTCACTAATTTTCATCGCAGCGCCTTTTGGGTTGGCTGCTCCGAAATTAGATACGATTTTGATGCCAGTTTCATAACACTTCTTCAGGATTGGCCGAATATAGTCTTCTAGAAACGGGGAGTATCCGTGCGTGGGGTCCTTACGTCGGTGCTTCTGGGCCAAAGCTAATGTTCGTTCAGCTAATGTTTCAAAAATGAGATATTTTGGACCTTCTCTTTTAGCAAGCGTTTCTGCAACCGGTATTGCTGCATCTACACGGTCTCCTGAAAAACCGGCGCCGCAACCTATATTAACTACGGATGGAACCATTGTTTTTATCCCTATAGAAATGATATTCTGCCTTTTCCAACTACGTTAACCTCAATATATGCCATCTAAATAGAAAAGAGTATCATCTATCCGGTCCATATCAATATTCAAAAATACTAGTTGAAAAGAAAAAATAGTGTATGCTCTCAACCTGATTAGACGTTATATTCTCATGGAGGCGCGGAAATGCGTGTACACGGCTTGGGACATGTGGTTCTTAAGGTTAGAGACCTAAATCAATCTGTACCTTTTTACAGAGACGTTCTTGGATTAAAAAAAGTAGGACAGGCCGGAGAGAAAATGGTCTTTTTTTCATTTGTAGATAATCACCATGACCTCGCTTTATTGGAAACAGAACAAGACGCAGCAGCACCTAGCGAGAATTCACCGGGTCTTCACCATGTGGCATTCAAAGTGGGCGATAGCATCGATGAACTCCAGGAAGCGAAAGATTGGTTAATTAGCAAAGGTGTGACTCCACACCGAACACGGGATCATGTAGCCACTCAGTCAGTTTATTTTCATGACCCTGATGGAAATCAAATTGAAGTTTTCGTGGAGTCAGATCCCGCTGTTTGGCACAATGAACCTGGATTAGTTGCCACATCAAATCCATTAGAACTTCGTTGATGTAAATAAATTGGATCCATAACGATCAAGAGCTTGGATCATTTTTAAAAGGCTATTTTGTATATTGGACGTATCTTCAGAGAAGGACGTGCATACGAGTATGCGATTGCCATGGACGCGCTTGAGATTAAGAATTAATAGTCCCCGTCTACTAAAATATTTTGGAATTACCGTATGATAATGAATAATACGTTTAGGAAGGCACTAGACGCCGGTGAATCGACAATTGGAACACATTTTCTGTTCTCCGATCCGGATGTTGCAGAGCTAATAGGAGATACCGGACTTTTTGATTATGCGGAATATTCCGCAGAATATTCTATCTTGGATATGCGGTTGCTGTATCATTTGGCGAGAGCAGCACAGTGTTCTAATTTACCTCTTATGATCAAGCTGGATGAAGAAGGGCAAGGTTTTTGGGCGCAGGCTGCTCTTGGCGCTGGTTTTAAATCAATATTATTCACTGATATAAGAACACCTGATGACATTAATACCTGCCATAAAATAATAAGGCCAGATGACCCAAATGCTGGCGGAAGGATGGGTTTAAAACTCAGACGACCCGCATTATCCTCCTATGAACCTGAAGCTTATTTGAATGACCTTAACTCGATAGTTTTTTGCGTGATGTTGGAAAAGAAAATTGCGGTAGAAAATATTAATGATGTACTTTTGCGAGCCAAAGAAAGAAGTGTCGATATGATCCAATGGGGACCAGCTGATTATAGTATTACTCGGGGCAGGCCTCATATGATGTATGAAACAGATATAATACCCATTGAAGAAATGATTATAGAAAAGTGTCTTGAATATGGTGTGGCGCCGCGCATCGAAATTGGGGATGTTGAGCAGGCAAAGCGTTATATAGATATGGGGGTCAGGCATTTTTGTATTGGCTGGGACCGGTTCATTCTGCAAGCAGGCTTGAGAAATATTGGGGAAGGCTTGCGTAAGCTTACAGAAAGTATCTGAATACTGATTACCGCAGGTACCAACGGTTATTAGATGAGTTGAAGTTTAAAGAAATTATATTTTTTGGATATTTAGCGTGGAGAAACATTAGATGAGCCCGATTGATTTATATACGTGGAAGACTTCCAATGGGAAAAAAGCAACTATTATGATGGAGGAGTGTGAATTAGAATATAAAATACACCCAATTGATATTTCGACTGATATTCAATTTTCGGAAGATTTTGTTAAAGTAAATCCAAATTCTAAGATACCTGCAATAGTAGACCCCGATGGACCGAATGGACGGCCTTTTACAGTAATAGAGTCGGGTGCGATTTTAATGTATTTAGCCGAGAAGACCGGACTATTCCTGCCTACGGAGACGCAACGAAAATATGAGGTGATCCAGTGGGTTATGTTTCAAATGGGAGGTATTGGACCAATCTTCGGGCAAGTACATCATTTTAAAAGAGCGGCCAAGGAAAAAGTCCCATATGCAATCAATAGATATTTCAACGAATGTCGAAGGCTATATGGGGTATTAGACTCGAGATTAGAGGGTAGAGAATATATAGCAAACGATGAAGTGTCGATAGCAGATTTCTGCACAGTTCCGTGGGTTTTTCGCCATGATTGGCAGGAGATAGATTTAGATGAATTTAGGAATGTTAAACGTTGGTATGATAATATGATGCAACGCCCTGCATTAACCAGAGGGATGAATCTTCCGGATTAAATCTGTAGTTACCCAAACAATATTCTTTATCTAACTTCAGATATTAGAAACTTTATATAAACATCAATAATTTGCGGCTTATTCTATTAAGGCTTAAAAGTAAAACTTTAATCTGTACTCACTTAATTTTAAATTGTGGGACTACCTCTTTTAACTTGCAATAATGTTATTATATAATGGTGAGTTCGGATATAGAAGAATGAGCTAATGGCTATTAAAACACAGCATAAACCCCGGCAAAAGGATTACTCCTTCGATCTACAGAAGGTGTTTAACAGCATCGTTTCAGTGCAGTCTAATATTCCTGGAGATGCGTTCACCGCGCCGGTATTAGGGACCGAGCGCGGGGGTAATGGTATAGTAATAAAGGATAATGGGATCGTTTTAACCATTGGTTACCTTGTTACAGAAGCGGAGACAATTTGGCTCACCGATCACACCGGGGCGGCTGTTCAGGGACATGTTCTTGGGTATGATCAGGAGAGCGGTTTAGGCCTTATACAGGCCCTTGGAAAACTGAATGCAGAGGTGGTGCCTATTGGTAACTCGTCATCTTTAAAGGAAGCTGATAAGGTTGTTGTCGCCGGTTTTGGAGGCCAGAAAAATTCGGTTAGTGCTGAAGTTATAGCCGTTAGAGAATTTGCCGGGTATTGGGAGTATCTATTAGATGAGGCAATTTTCACGTCACCGGCTCATCCGAATTGGGGAGGAACCGGGTTGATAGGCGGTGACGGAGAATTATTAGGCGTTGGTTCTCTTTTTATACAGCACGAGACTGTGGGGGACGAGATAGTCGATGGCAACATGGTTGTACCCATAGATCTGCTCGCACCTATAATTGATGATCTTCTTACAATGGGGAGACCAAATAAAAAAGCTCGCCCCTGGTTGGGTCTATTCGGGGCAGAATCAGAAGGTGCTGTTGTTGTGGCAGCTCTTACAGAAGGCGGGCCTGCTCATGACGCAGATGTGGAAGTGGGCGATATAGTTCGCGCTGTAGCAGGTAATGAAATTGGGTCCCTTGCAGATTTTTTCAGAAGTATTTGGTCTATTGGTCCAGCTGGGGTCGAGGTTCCACTTTTAATAGAGCGGGACGGAGAAGTTTTAGAAATATATATTTCCTCGGTTGCAAGATCAGATATGTTAAAAGGCCCAAGGTTACATTAAATACATTAGTAACTTGGATGCCCCTTGCTATAGAGGATAATTACTCCCTAGGAAAGTGCAGCGCAAGCCCTTTGTATTCTCTGACAGGCATCTTCAAGGATCTCGGTTGAGGTTGCATAAGAAATCCTAAAATGCGGGCTTAAACCGAACGCGGCACCATGAACCGCCGCTATTCCCTCTGATTCCAGTAAATAAGTGACAACATCCTCATCAGTTTTCAATGTATTACCCGACGGTGTTTTTTTGCCAATTAGCCCAGCACATGAGGGATAAACATAAAAGGCGCCATCGGGAGTTGGGCAGGTTATACCGTTTGCCTGATTGAGCATTGAACAGACTAAATCTCTGCGTTGTTTAAACACTTCATTATTTTTTTCAAGAAAATCCATGGGGCCATTGAGCGCAGCTACAGAAGCAGCCTGACTTATAGAACTAGGGTTTGAGGTGGATTGTGATTGAATTTTCCTAATGGCCGTTATCAAGTCCTTGGGGCCCGCGGCATAACCAATTCTCCAACCTGTCATGCAAAATGCTTTTGACATCCCATTGACTGTCAGCGTTCTGTTGTAGAGTTGTGGTTCAACTTCTGCAGGAGTACAAAATTTGAAATTGTCGTAAACGAGGTGTTCGTACATATCATCGGTCATAATCCAAACATGTGGGTGGCGAAGAAGTACGTCCGTTATTTTTTTCATATCAGTCCATTTATATCCAGCGCCTGTTGGATTAGAGGGACTATTTAATATAATCCATTTTGTCTTTTTGGTGATTGCTTTTTCCAGGTCATTCGCTTGCAAGATGAAATTATTTTCTATGCTGCATTCCACAATATTCGGAGTTCCATCTGCCAGCAAAACCATATCAGGGTAGGATACCCAGTAGGGGGCAGGGATGATAACTTCATCTCCAGGGTTTAAACTAGCCATTAATGCATTATAGAGTACTTGTTTGCCGCCGTTCCCAATGGTGACTTGAGCTGGGCTGTACTCAAGATTATTATCGCGCTTGAATTTTTCACAAACAGCTTGTTTAAGAGCCGGTGTTCCGTCTGGATCGGTATATTTTGTGTCGCCCTTTGCCATCGCTTCTTCGGCGGACTTAATTATGTGATCAGGAGTAGGGAAATCAGGTTCACCAGCAGCCAGTTCAATTACATCCTTACCTTCGGCTTTTAGCTCTCTGGCTTTGGCACTCATCGCTATTGTTGGGGAGGGCTTAATTCTATCAAGCTTTGTTGCAAGGAAACTCATTTTCTCATCTCTAATATTTGTTAAGTTGTGATTATGAAAACTACGCCTGCAAGTTCATTCTTGCAAGTACTCTGATAAGTTGGTGGGTTATATCTATGCCATAAATTATGGTATTGTTGTGAAATTAAAAAAATGGCCGATTTAATGCAGTTACTAGCGATAAGCGATCTTCACCTCTCTCAAGCTTCGAATAAAGATGCGATATTAAAAATGAGTGATCATGGGGACGATTGGCTGATAATTGGTGGAGACATAAGCGAAAAACCAGAGCTTCACGAATTTTTATTCAGAGAACTTAACAAACGTTTTGGAAAAATAATTTGGGTCCCGGGTAACCATGACTTGTGGACGGAGGATCCTAGAAATCAAAAGGTTGAACGCGGTGTTGCTAAATATAATTTATTGATCGAGCTAGCAAGATCGTTTGCTGTTATCACGCCGGAAGACCCATTTGTGGAATGGCCAGAGACGTTACAAGATAGAGAGGGGCCGCTCATTATAGCACCACTTTTTTTATTATATGATTATTCATTCCGCCCCAAGTCTGTCAGCAGAGAAAATATCAAAGACTGGGTTAGGCAAGTGCACGCTGAGTGCAGTGATGAGTTTCTGTTGCACCCGACCCCTTATGAAAGTCGTGAACAGTGGTGCTGGGCTCGCTGTGATTTCTCTATCGAAAAATTATCTGCTATTCCTTCAACAAGCACAACAGTTTTGATAAACCACTGGCCTTTGCGGCTAGATCTTATTAACTTGCCACGTGTGCCTCGTTTCACACCCTGGTGCGGAACCAAAATAACGCATGACTGGCATAAAAAATTTAAAGCCTCGGTTGTCATTAGCGGACATCTGCACACGCGGAGAACCGATATTATTGATGAATGCAGATTCGAGGAAGTTTCTTTGGGCTATAAACGCCAATGGAATCCCGACTTCGGTGTAGATTATTATTTACGACAAATAATGCCTTTGTGAAAACTGAATTTATTCGTATTAGTCACTTAAAGTATACGTGGAGTGTAGAACATTGATCTTGATTATTGGAGGAGGTATCGGGGGCTTAACATTAGCCTTAAACCTTCATAAAGCAGGCATTTCATGTCAAATATTTGAAGCCGCTGAGACGATCAAACCCCTAGGGGTGGGAATAAATATCCTACCACATGCGATGAAGGAATTATCTGCCCTTGAATTAGAGTCGGATATAGCAGCTAACGCTATCGAAACGCATGAAGTCTGTTTTTACAACCGTTTTGGTCAACATATATACACCGAACCTCGCGGTCGATTTGCTGGTTATGAATGGCCACAATATTCAATTCATAGAGGGAGCTTGCATGAAATTCTGGTGAATGCCGTTCGCGAACGCCTAGGCCCTAATGCATTCTTGACAGGGCACCG
>QBVV01000041.1 GCA_003284265.1 SAR116 cluster bacterium AG-313-A07 | reverse complement strand
CAGAATCCCACAATCTGTATGCCGATCGCAGAGGGTTGTTATAGACAGCTTTGAAAATTTAAGCAAGTAAAGAAAAGCATGTAATCAACAATAATTTGTAACTTTTAGCCAACGATTTGTTATTAATGTAAGCACTTGGTACTGGGTTTGGTCGCACGGAGTAAAAATGACGGCCCCCTACATCGGAAATAAATAAATCATCTCGTCAGATAGACTCGCTCTAGAACAGTAAACAACAATCTTTGCTTCAGCTAAGTAAAATTTATAAAAGCCCCAAGCCACGCAATTCTTCCTCCATTTCAGAAGGCATTCCAGATCCCGGCTTTTGATTAGCTGATAAGTCAGCTGGGGCATCAGATTGCTCTAGGTAACGCCACCCCTGAAAGGGTCTGTAGGCTCTATGTTCTGTTTTGATTAAATCCGGATCTAATACCAAGCAACACTTCTTTCTTCCTTCAGGGTCCTCTATGTCATCGATCCTAATAATTTTCTGCCTGACGCGTATTTGACGACGGATTACCCAATAAAGCGAACCGCAATCAATAATCTCTTTAAATCTTTTAGGTTTATTTCTCGTGATATGAATATTTACTGGGGCCCTTCCTGCTTTTATATATTCCTCCCTACGCATAGATTGAAGCTGCTCTAATTGATTTATAGTTGTGATACCCACGCAAAGTTTAACAAGATTAACCATTAAAATAATAATCCATCAGGTAGGTATCCTAGTATTTGCCACCAAACTGCCGTGAGTGGGTTAAGAACGACTAGACTAATTAATCCAATTAAAGCTGTGATCTTTATTCCAGCCATCATAGGCACCCCAGCTAACTGCATACCAACGATTATGGGAGGAACTTGGTATGGAAGCCAGACAGTCGAAAACCCTACGACTTGAGTCATCAAAACAGCATTTAAATTGAGTCCTGATGCAGCACTTAAATCCGATGCAATTGGAACCAATATAGCTGGAACTCCAGGCATAGTAGAGAAAAAACCAAGCAACATGGCAGTACCGCTGAGAACAAAAAAGCCCCTCAACGGATCGTCTGGAGCGAGATTAGATGCATTCACTATACGCTCGCTGATAAACGTACCTAAGCCAGTGTCAGCCACTACTGCTCCAACACCAATGATACCCGCAACATATAGTAAAGGGCTAATAGGAACTTTTTCTTTAAAAGTTTCTGATGAAATGACCCCTAGCAAAGGGACAAGGCACAGAATACCAACTCCTAAAGAGATCCAGGCTGGGGCAATACCGTGCATTTTATCAGTAGACCACAACAACAGAGCGACTATTAAAAAAAGTAAGAGCCGCCGCTCTTCAGAACTAAAAGTCGCAGATATTATTGGGGCCGTTGGTTGAACGCCTTTGCTAAAATCATTAATCTTTTCTCGAGGACGAAATAACCAAACTACGCAAACCCAAACAACAAGTGATTTAAGAAATCCTAGTACGGGAAAATGAAGAACTAAATAATTAAAATAATGAAGTTGAACACCTTGAAAGCTCTCAGCTGCCCCCATTAATACATTATTGGGCACATTTGCTGGTAGCACCGAAGTCGAACCTAAATATGCAGTTAAAACCGTTGCCATCACGATGCCGTTGCGTGGTGGACTACCTGCTGCGTAGCCGAGCGAATTGGCTAAAGCCAGTACAATCGGAATGAGTAAAACGACACGGCTTAGTGTCGACGGCATCAGAAATATTAATAGTATATTTAGAAAAATGACTGCGGCGATGACAGAGCTATAGTTTCCCTTGATGCAATAGATAATCGATTTTGCGATCCTGCCTCCTAACCCCGTTCTATCAACAGCAGCTCCAATAACCAAGCCACCAAAAACAAGCCAAAAAGCACTAGAATAAAAACCTGAAAAAACTACTTCGGGAGCGGAAACCGAACAAATCATTGCGAAAAAGAAAAATATTAATACTGCAAGCTGCTCGGAGACGATCCCTGTTGCCAACATCCCAATAGTGGCCAACACCAATGCCGCTGATATCGCTAAGTGCCCGGTTAAATATTCACTTGGAAGGAGGGTTATTAATGCTGAACTGATAAATATAACAGCAAGAATGAAACCACGAACGGATAGTAGAGCGCGAATATTCGCAGTCGAAACGTGGTTATTATTTAAAAATGGAATATCCATACGTTAAGCGCCAGAGTCAGGCTCAAAGTCTAATAGCTCATCCCCTTCGTTAACCAAATCACCTTCAACAAAATACATTTCATTAACAACACCGTCTGAGGGAGCTTGGATTGCATGCTGCATTTTCATGGCCTCCAGAACAAGCAAGGTTTCTCCGCGTCTAATCCTATCGCCATCAAATTTCATTATCGACATTATTTTTCCTGGCATAGGAGCTTTCAAACTGCTCACGATTTCATTTACATCAGCCTTGGACTCAAAGACATCTCTCCAAGCAATCTCAACTGGCCCATCCGAACAAAAAAACGTTGCGATATTTTTATCAAAAAAAACATTTGTTCTGACTGGTTTTTTATTCTGATTTTGATTGACGGTGCAGTAATTTTCATCATGCCAATCAACTAACAGTCTAATTTTTTTGCCGGGAAATGGTTCAACAACTTCATAGGTTTCATTTGCTCCCGATAGTAAAACATTATGTTCGCTGGTACCATTAGCGATAATAATACTATGTATATTTCTCGAATTTAACCGCCAGCCATCCTTTGCTGACCAAGGGCTTGATGGCTCTGAAGAGACTAATTTGGGTTCGCTAATTCTCATCCGCTTTTGCAAAACTGTTATAGCAGCGACAATTATGAAATTATCAGAAAGAACCTCACCTGGTTTCAGTAGCTGTTTAGAATGCCTCTCTATAAAATTAGTGTCAAATGAACCCTCTATAAAATCTTTATGTTCTATCACTCTTTTTAAAAACGGCTGGTTAGACACCAATCCGCCAATCTCTATCCCTCGAATCGCGGAGTTTAAATGTTTTAGAGCTTCACTTCTAGAAGTTCCGTGGACACTCAATTTAGCGATCATAGGATCGTAGTAAACGGATACAGCATCTCCTTGGCGCACACCAGTATCAATTCTCGAATTTGAATAGGGTAGAACCAGGTGGGATATTATACCTGTTTGGGGACGAAAATCATTTGGATCTTCTGCATATAACCTAGCTTCAAACGCATGGCCATTTTGGATAATTTCGTCTTGCCTAAGAGGAAGTGGTTCCTCATTGGAAATTTTGATTTGCCATTCTACAAGATCAATTTCCGTGATAAGTTCAGTTACAGAATGTTCCACCTGTAATCGCGTATTCATTTCAATAAAGAAAAATTCGCCTTCACTGAGAACGAATTCAACCGTACCTGCTCCTTTGTAGCTAATGGCCTTGGCCACAGCAACTGCTGTGTCCAGCAGCGCACTTCTGGTGACAGCATCAATGTCAGGCGCAGGCGCCTCCTCTATTACTTTCTGGTGTCTGCGCTGAATTGAACAGTCACGCTCAAATAAATGCACGACGTTACCAAAATTGTCACCAAACACCTGTACTTCAACATGACGTGGCTTTTTAATATATTTTTCGATTAGTAAACGGTCATCTGCAAAAGCTGCTTTAGCTTCCATTTGAGCTGATTGTATTGATTCCTCTATATTTTTTTCTGATTCAACAAGGCGCATCCCACGACCACCACCACCAGCACTTGCTTTTATTAAGACGGGATAACCAATCTCATCGGCCTTTGATTTTAGGTGCTCTAACGTCTGTTCAACCCCATGGTATCCTGGGACCAGAGGTATTTTTGCGTTAAACATAAGTTCTTTTGAAACTGCTTTTGAACCCATGGATTCAATATTGGACACAGATGGTCCAATAAAAATAATACCCGCTTTTAGACAAGCTTTGGCGAAAGCCGCATTTTCAGATAGAAATCCATAACCTGGATGAATAGCATCACTATCCGTAGCTAGAGCGGCCTTTATAATGGAATCAATGTTTAAATAGGAATCTGTTGCTGGAGAATTACCTATATTGACCGCTTCGTCACAAGAAGCAACATGCAAAGATCCTTTATCTATGTCAGAGTACACAGCTACGGTTTGCATACCCATAGACCTGGCTGTGCGAGCTATTCGACAAGCTATTTCGCCTCTATTTGCAATCAATATCTTTTGGATCATTCTAGTCTTCAAATAAAATTAGCCTTCTTTTAAATGCAGAGGCCTCCCTAAACTAATATTCATGGTTGTATGCAAATTCTTCCTACAAACCAACCAAATAATGTAGTTCAAAGTTTTTTACGTTAGTGAGCCGAGGAATACGTCGATAGTGAAACGCCTGTTTTATTTTAAATTTGGGCTCCAAGGCAAACATGGTTGAAACCACCTCAGCAAACTGTATTTATAAGGGCTATACCATTCAAATCTTACTATGTAATTTTTATAAAACCCCCAACCATCAGTCATATGACCGGCATTGGATGCAATAAATATGGTTCCTACCTCAAATTATAATTCTGCCAAAACAGGACGAACGAATAATGATTGGAATACCATTAAAACTTTGATGCCCTATCTCTGGCCAGCCAAAGATTGGAATATTAAGGCTAGGGTTGTCGCAGCTCTAGGCTGTTTAGCATTGGCAAAGATAGCAACGGTAATGGTTCCAGTATTTTACAAAGACGCGGTAGATTTAATTTCCACGGATCAAAATTTTGTGGTTTCCGCTCTTTTTGGAATATTAGTAGCGTACGCAATAGCACGGATCGCTCAACAAGGGTTTGCAGAATTACGAGAATTCTTTTTTGCCCGAGTGGGTCAACGCGCTATTCGAAAGGTAGCATTGAAAACATTTAGGCACCTGCATTCTCTGTCACTGAGGTTTCACCTTGATCGGCAAACGGGGGGATTATCCAGAGCGATAGAGCGAGGGATCAAGGGAATTGAATTTCTCCTCAATTTTATGTTGTTTAATATTTTGCCGACACTGGCAGAGATAGCTCTAGTTTGCGCTATTCTTTGGGTAGTTTTTGATTTTTGGTATGCCTTCGTAGTTTTTATAACTGTTGGGATTTACATCGTATTCACATTCACCGTTACAGAGTGGCGTATGAAATTTCGTCGCCGTATGAATGATATGGATTCTAAAGCAAATACAAGAGCAATAGATAGCCTATTGAATTATGAAACGGTAAAATACTTTGGTAATGAGGAGCACGAAGCAGCACGTTTCGATCGGGCCCTCCGGCGTTATGAAAACGCAGCAGTAAAAAGTAAAACAACCCTGTCATTGGTAAATATTGGCCAAGGGTTCATTATATCTATAGGCCTGACCTTAGTAATGGCTATGGCGGGCTTGGATATTGAATCCAAGAATATGACCGTTGGTGGTTTTGTAATGGTTAATACTTATCTATTGCAATTGTTCATTCCATTAAATTTCTTGGGATTTGTCTACCGAGAGATTAGACAATCTTTAACCGATATGGAGGCTATGTTCCGCTTATTAGACGAGAATATGGAAATACAAGACTCTACCATCGCCACTGTATTTGAAACTTCTGGAGCAAACCTTCATTTTAAGGACGTTCATTTTTCCTACAAGACAGAGCGGAATATTCTACGGGGTATAAGTTTTAACGTAGATAGAGGAAAGACAGTCGCCATTGTTGGGTCATCTGGAGCAGGAAAATCTACAATCGCACGACTTCTATTCAGATTTTACGATGTCAGCTCAGGCAAAATTGAGATAGACGGACGGGATATACGGGAGATTACTCAAAAAAACCTCCGTGAACTAATAGGTATAGTCCCTCAGGACGCAGTCTTATTCAATGACTCCATTTATTATAACATTGCTTATGGGAAACCCGAGGCAAGCCCTACCGAGGTTGAAAATGCAGCTCGTTTAGCCAGCATACATGATTTTATTATGACGCTACCAGGTGCTTACAATACTGCAGTTGGCGAACGTGGGCTAAAATTATCGGGGGGAGAAAAACAGCGCATAGCGATAGCAAGAACAATATTAAAAAAGCCGGACATCTACCTTTTTGATGAAGCGACATCGGCATTAGATTCACATACAGAGAAGAAAATTCAAGCAAGTTTAAACAAGATATCGAAAAATCATGCAACGCTCATAATAGCACATAGGCTCTCAACAATTGTAGAAGCAGATGAGATAATAGTGCTCGACAATGGCACAATAGCTGAAAGTGGGAAACATTTGCAGCTTTTAAAAGAAAAAGGCATTTATTGGGAAATGTGGGAGAAACAACAAAAATCTGAGCAGAACCAATTAATCGAATCAGAATTAGTCCAGAATGATTAGACCTAACGTCATCTAGGTCACTGTAACAATGGCTTTACCTTGAATTGCGGTATTCGTATAATTTCCGATACCTTGCCTTTATTTTATATCTTTATTGCAAAATAATATAGGATATCGACAGTATATTTCACAGCTGTCATAATAAAGCGTTGACCTAGTTCTGAAAAAAATAGAGGCGGAGGGGGACATCATGTCCAGAGACCCAAAGCAGGTTTTAAGAGCGATGAAAGCTTTAGAGCAGAAAGTTCTTTGGCTATCTATGTGGACTATTCATAACGCCAATCACATTCGCGAGAATCTAGACGGACTGAAAGTAGGCGGGCATCAAGCATCATCAGCTTCAATAGCTACAATTATGACGGCACTGTATTTCGACATCTTAAATCCACAAGATCGAGTAGCTGTCAAACCCCACGCCAGTCCTGTTTTTCATTCGATTCAATATATGATGCGGCGCCAATCCGCAAATGCTTTAAAAAATTTTCGAGCTCTTGGCGGAGCCCAATCTTATCCTTCTCGCGTAAAAGACAAAGATGAAGTTGATTTCTCTACTGGTTCAGTGGGCCTCGGTGTAGCAATGACGCTCTTTGCATCGATGGTGCAAGATTATACCAGGCTCAATAAGCTCGTCCAATCGTCGAGCCATGAAAACAATCAAACCGGGCGCATGATAGCTGTTATGGGTGATGCCGAACTAGATGAAGGAAACGTATATGAAGCGCTGTTGGAAGGCTGGAAATATGACGTAAGAAATTTATGGTGGATTATAGATTATAATAGGCAAAGTTTAGACGGCGTAGTTTCTGACGGGTTATTTAAAAAAATCCAAGAATTTTTTAGTAACGTTGGTTGGAACGTAGTGCTACTAAAATATGGTAAGAAATTAGAGCGAGTTTTCTCTCAGCCCGGCGGCGATGCTCTGAGGCAATGGATCGATGATTGCCCAAACGATTTATACAGTGCATTGACGTATAAAGGACAATCAGGAGAAAAAAGTGTTTGGCGCGCGCCATTAAAAACAGATTTAAGGGGAGTTCGCGGACTTAAATCGATACTGGAAGACCATGATGATGATGAACTTCATCTGCTTATGACAAATTTGGCCGGTCACGATATGGAGTCTGTCTTAGAGGCTTTTAACGGCGTTAAAGATGATACACCACAATGCTTTATAGCGTACACTATAAAAGGTTATGGAACGCCTTTGGCGGGCCATAGAGATAATCATGCTGGGCTGATGACAGTCGAACAGATGGATATTTTTAGAGAAGCATTGGGTATCCCCTATGACGGCGAATGGTCCCCTTATGAACACCTTGAAATTGATGCAAGCGAAACCGAACAATGGTGCCTCGACAGCCCCTTCAATCAATTGAAAACTCGAATTTTTGATGCACCAAAGGTACATGTTCCTAATTCCTTAGTTCCTAAATATCGGGACAAAATTTCTACGCAGGCTAGCTTTGGAAATATTCTCCATGACTTAAGTCGCGGTAATTCAGAACTTGCCAGTAGAATTATAACCACATCTCCTGATGTATCTGTTTCGACTAATCTAGGTCCATGGGTAAATCAACGTGGTGTATTCAGTCTAGATGTGAGAAATGATGTGTTTCGGGATGAAAAAGTAGCCTCCGCCCAAAAATGGTTAAGGCATGGAGGCGGACAACATATGGAATTGGGGATAGCTGAAAATAATCTTTTTATAATGTTAGCTGCTCTTGGTCTATCAGGTCCTATTTTTGGAACACGGCTTTTGCCTGTGGGAACACTATATGATCCTTTCATCGCTAGAGGCTTAGATGCTCTGAATTATGCATGTTACCAAGATGCTCGATTTATGTTGGTCGCAACACCCGCTGGGATCACACTTGCTCCGGAGGGAGGCGCTCATCAATCAATCTCCACTCCACTGATAGGAATGGGACAACCTGGCCTCATATCGTTTGAACCCGCCTATGCAGATGAATTAGCTACGATAATGAAATGGGGATTTGAGTATATGCAGGCCGATGATGGGGGTTCTGTTTATCTGAGGCTCTCTACAAGGGTAATTAACCAACCAGACAGAGTAATGACAACAGAATTAGAGGAGGATATCTTAAAAGGTGCTTATTGGGCAATTGAACCCAAAAACAACACTTCTCTTGCCATAGTCTACACCGGACCAGTTATTCCAGAGGTATTGGATGCCTTCAACGCATTAAAAGAAGACATTCCGGGACTTGGCCTGCTATCGATAACCTCATCCGACCGGCTTTATCACGAATGGCAAAAGTCATTAACCAATTCAAGTAATGGACTTCCCCCACATATTGTTAGCCTTTTGTCTAAACTTGAAAAGAACGCAGCTATTATTACTGTGCAGGACGGACATCCAGCCAGCTTGTCATGGATTGGGGCAGCATCAAGACGAAAAGTATACTCTCTCGGTCTAACGGAGTTTGGTCAGTCGGGTAATTTACCCGACCTATATCATACTTATGGAATTGATTCTGATGCCATTATCCAAATGGCCGCAAAAGCGAGCATCGAAGCGGCCTCATCTGTTTAATTTGTGATCCCAGCAAACTGGGTTTCAGCATATTGAAGGTCTTCTGGTCTGTTAATGTTAAAAAACGGGTCGATCTTCCTAAATTCGAATTTAACTGTCTTCATGTTATAACCACTGGTCCAGTCATCTATTTTTCTAACTCCATTGTCTATCATGGCAACCTTTAAAGCTGCAAAAAGATTAACAGGCCAAATACCAAAAACAGGATGATGACGGCCTCCAGACGCCGCACAAGCTAGTTCTGCTTTATTATCTGAAACTGCATCGTAAAGCTGAGAGGCAAGATTCATTGGGAAAAACGGGGTGTCTGTTGGAAAAGTAACTATCCACTTACATTCTGGATGGTTCTCCTTTACCCAATGCATCCCAGTCAACACACCCGCCAAGGGTCCTGCAAAGTTTGCTATATCATCGGAAACAATATTGAGATTATAGTGACTGAAGCGATCTGGGTCTCCATTAATGTTTAAAATTAGATTACCGACTTGTGGTGTGGCTCGATCAATCGCGTGTTGCAGAATTGTTTTTCCCCCCAGCTGCAGGAGACACTTGTCCCCTCCACCCATTCTACGCGATTTCCCTCCCGCCAGTAAAATTCCCACAATATTTTCGCAAGCCATGCTATCGGCCATTCGCTTCATTAGCAGATTTGCGTTTAACATTTTCCGGTTCATCGTCAATTTTCTTCAGATCAGCATCATATATAATTCGATCTAATCCACTCAATGCGGTGAACCGACGGCCCTTTGCTCTGCCTATCAATGTCAACCCCGCCTCTTTAGCCAATTCAACACCCCAAGCTGTAAACCCAGACCTCGATATTAAAATTGGTATACCCATCTGAACAGTTTTGATAACCATTTCACTAGTTAAACGACCTGTAGTATAAAAAATCTTATCCTTAGCACTTATTTTGTTTAAGAACATGTAGCCTGCTATTTTATCAATGGCATTATGACGGCCTACATCCTCCATATAAATCAATGGTTGGTCTTCTGTGCATAACACACAGCCGTGAATAGCCCCTACCTTCAAATACAAACTTGGAGTAGAATTAATTTTCTGGGATAAAGCATATAGCCATGTTGTTTTCAAAATAGCTGATGAGCCTATGGATATTTTTTCAAACTTTTCCATTAAATCGCCGAATACGGTTCCTTGCGCACATCCAGACGTCAAAGTTTTTTTCTTCAATTGCTGCTCAAAATTAGTTTCCCTTTTTGTTCTAACAATGACAACGTCGAGGTCATCGTCAAAATCAATCGAAATTATCTCGTCGTCAACACGCAACATATTTTGATTTAACAAAAAACCAACAGCAAGCATATCTGGGTAATCACCAACAGTCATAACTGTGACGATTTCTTGGCTATTCAAAAAAATCGTAAGCGGGCGTTCTATAACAACGGACGTAGTGATTTTTGACCCTTCTTGGTCCTGCCCAACCACGCTTGCAGTCAATGATGGGGTCTCGGGGAGCGGACCTAAGATATAATTATTAAATAAATTTTTCATTGAAATTTCATTAAAAAAAGTCACAAAACAAATAATTTAGAGTGATTAATAGGCACTGTTATTTAAAGCATATGCTAATAAAAACTAGCAAAATTTTTATCTGCGAGCATCAGTCAAAATCATATCAGACGCTTTCTCCCCTATCATTATGGTCGCTGCGTTTGTATTTCCTGATACTGTCGTAGGCATTATCGAAGCGTCAGCAACTCTTAATTTTCCTAATCCATGAACACGTAGCCGCTGATCAACCACAGCATTTTTGTCCTTCCCCATTCGGCAAGTACTTGTGGGATGCCAATTCGATTGGATAAGATCCCGTGCGGCCTCTAGAAGGCTTTGATCTCCATCGATATCTTTTCCGGGCGTTAATTCTTCCTTGTAAAATTTTTGCATAGGAACCGCCTCCATCAGATTACGGCATATTTTCATTGCCGAAACAGCAGAACTACGATCTGCTTCGGTTTCTAATAAATTATGGAAAATGGCTGGCGCCTCATTGGAGTCATTTGATTTGATATGGACCCAACCCCGACTTTCTGGACGAAGTAAAGTTGCACCCAATGTAACACCTGGATCAACATCTAATTTTCTTGCCTCCAGATTTTCATAGGTGCCAGGGAAAACTTGTATTTGTAAATCTGGCGTTGAGAGCTCATTCCGCGTCTTGGTAAAAGCACTAATTGGCAACGTTGGCATGCTTAAAACACCTGATCTATTAAATAGATACCTTAACCCCGAATATAGAGCACGCAATCCATGAACTTGTTCATTGAAGGTCACATTTTGTGAAATACGCCATTTCATTCGCACAATTTGGTGATCCTGTAATTCATGACCCACACCATTCAATTCATGAACAATAGGTATACCTACATTTTTTAGAATCTTTGGCTGCCCCACGCCTGATAATTCTAATAGTTGAGGCGAATTAAAAGCGCCTCCTGACAAAATAATTTCACGCCGCACATTTACCACCTGTGAAACGCCATTCTTTATATACTTGAGGCTGACAGCTTCTTTTCCATTGAATAAAATTTTTTGGGCCAATGCGCCTGTCTGTATGTCCAAGTTATTTCTTTTTTTTACTGGGTCTAAAAACGCCCGGGCTGCACTGCACCGTCGGCCATTTCGAATAGTTGCTTGATGGTAACCAATCCCCTCCTGATCAAGACCGTTGATATCGTTATTTCTGGGAATCCCTATCTCAGACCCAGCTTCAATCAGTGCATCACATAAGGCATTTGGCTCTGACACGTCAGATACTGTAAGAAGTCCCCCCGCACCCTTTAGTTCTGTTTCTCCTCTGGAATTATCTTCCGATTTCTTGAAATATGGCAATACATCCTCAAAAGACCACCCTTGATTCCCTAGTTGCGCCCAATGATTGAAATCATCGACCTGTCCTCGCACGTAGACCATACCATTAATTGAGCTTGATCCTCCAAGGACGCGCCCACGAGGCAAAAAATATTTTTTATCATGGCAATACGGTTCCGGTTCGCCTTCATAGCACCAATTTACATTTGGGTTATTGACGTTTTTTCCATAACCGAGAGGGATATGGATCCAAACGTTTCGATCTACAGGGCCTGCCTCGATTAACAATACACGATTGTGCGGATCCTCCGACAATCTATTAGCCAAAACACACCCTGCGGAGCCAGCACCCACTATTATGTAATCATAATCCATCCGCACCTCCCATCAATTGATGATGTTCCTATGTTGATGAAGCTTTTTACAACTTACAATCACCTGCATGATTGATTAGATCGCCAATCAATATCGTATCGATTGCCACAATCCTCAATTTCTTCATGGGCAGGGTATAAAAGCCCCGACCCAACTCAATAAAACTATTACGAATATTTTTCCGCCATAGCAGAAAACTTATCAAGCATTGGAAGTATGGTATCGGCTTTTTCTGGGGGCAAGCCAAAAACTACTCTATCAATCCCAGCATTGGACGTTTTGGAAACAATATCATTTTCTGGCTGCAGACCAAATGATGTAACCGGTAATGTATCTGGCTCTCTGCCAGCTTCAGCAGCCATTTGCCGGAAACGAGGGAGCAACTCAACAACGTCAACACGGTCGCCAATAGGCATCCACCCGTCGCCGTAGGCAATTGCTCGTCTAGCACCATATGGGAAACCGCCCCCAACGATGATAGGCGGATGTGGTTTCTGAACGGGCTTGGGCCAAGTCATCATGGGTCCAAAATCAACAAGCTCTCCATGAAATTCAGGTTTGTTTTGAGTCCAAATAGTTCGTAACGCCTCAACACGTTGATCCATTAATTTAAAACGTCCCTTAAAATCTGTAGTTCCGTGATCTGCCATCTCTTCGGCATTCCACCCACCACCAATACCAAACAGAAATCGACCATTTGATAATTGGTCAAGGGTGGCAACTTCTTTAGCAAGCTGAATAGGATCGCGTTGGACCACAAGGCAAATACCCGTCGCTAGTTTTATACGTTTTGTAACTGCCGCCGCTGCACCAAGCGACACGAACGGGTCCATGACGTCATAATACATTTTCGGAAGGTCACCTCCGCCTGGCCATGGGGACGCCCGCGGCAAAGGGATATGTGAGTGCTCGGGAAACCACAACGACTCAAACCCTCGTTCCTCAACAGCAAGAGCCAACTCAGGCGCAGCCATTGAATAATCAGTCGTGAACATCATAACACCAAACTTCACGATACCCTCCAAATCCCAAGTGAGGAAGCTTATTGGATTAGCTCTGTTTATATTTTATTTCTATTCGTTACTGGACAATATTTTATAATGATTTAGTTCGCAAGACGTTCACGTGCTAATTCTAATAGCTCGGTAATCTCAACAGCCCCTTCTTTTAGGCCACACAGGACCGGGGCCCTATTTTCAATAGTCCTTAAAAAATGTTTGAAACACTGTTCGAGCAGAGTTAAAGGCGTGATATTTGGACACTTTCTAGCTCTCACGCCGTTAACGAATGGTGTAAAGCCTCCAGTAGTCTCTTTATATTCAACATCTGTAACTTCCATAGTGTTTTCGTTAAAATCGAGTTCGATGGAACCTTTATCACCTATCAATGTAAGCTGTTTTTTTGTGAGTGACCCCGCCAGATAAGGATCTGTTTGCTTTCCTCCAAACATAATTCCAAGTCTTAAATATCCTTTCACCTTTCTTGGATAATCAAGACGAAGATGGATCGTCTCAGGAACGCTTCCCCCGAGTAACTCATCGCCTATGATCTCAAAATCAATGGGTTTCACCTCGGAGAAAAACCTCATTAGATCGAGCATATGGACACCATCATTCTCTAAAATACTTGAGTCTGATCGCATTCGTTTCCAGCCTGTGAAAATCCCATCCATTGCGAGTAATCGACCAATCCCTCCATTTTTCAAAATCTTTTTTGCCTCAATTACCAGAGGGTGCGCTCTTAAGAGAAATTGGATTTGGACAGGGATCGCATTATTTTGCGAAAGTTCTTCTAGCGTTTGTGCTTCCTTTAATGTCTTTACAGCTGGTTTTTCGATTATAGTTGGGATTTTAGCTCTCAAAGCTTCTAGTGCTATTGGGTAATGACTATCGGATGCCGTCACGATATCTACGATATCTGCCTTATCGATAAGATCTCTATAATCATGACAAATATCCTCTTGTTCAAATCCGGTTCTCAAAGCCAAGTCCCGTGCTAAAGGGTGCTTATCTGCCAGTAATAACCTCGACTTTGGAGATACACTGCGCCAAGCGGTTGCATGCTGCTGTCCAAAAGCGCCGAATCCACACAGTAATATGTTATGTTGCATTTCTTTTTCTATGCTAACGAAAACCCTTCATAGCCATTGGCAACGACAGACTCACAACGCTCCACATAGCGAGGAAAGCCCCCTATATATGGAGTAAAAACTCTCGGTTTTCCCGGGACATTAGCACCCACATACCAAGATGCACATGTCGAACGTAAAGATACATCTGCTACTTCATTAACGTGCATACCCCAATCTAACTCAGCGTTCAGCTCTGGTTCAATCCTTGAATGCCCATGCTCCCGCATATACGATATACAATCCGAAATAAAATTTACATGCTGCTCAATCGACGGCAACATGTTGGTCAAAACAGAGGGACTTCCGGGACCAGTTATAGTAAACATATTTGGAAACCCGTTAGTCGTGAGGCCCAGATACGTCTGAGGTCCGCCGTTCCATTTTTCTTTGAGGGAACGCCCTTCTCTGCCACGAATATCGATATTAAATAACGCACCGGTCATTGCATCGAAACCAGTCGCATAAACAATCGCATCAAATTCATATTCAATACCAGCATGAGCAATGCCTGAGGAGGTGATCCTATCTATAGGTATTTGTGATACATCCACCAATTTAACATTAGGACGATTGTAAGTTTTATAGTAGTCAGTGTCCACGCAAAGACGCTTACAACCTATAATATTGGTAGGACAGAGAAGCTCCGCAACCTTGGGATCTTCTACCGTATTCCTTATCATTTTCTTAACAAATGCAGCTGCCTTTTCGTTGGCCTCCGGTTTAAGGAGCAGATCGCCATAAGCTCCCAGAAATTGAGTTCCACCTTTTTCCCATCTCGCTTGGAATTCTGATGTAAATTCTTCTTTGGTTACCTCTAAAACCGATTGGGGGTTCAAGGGGATATCATAGCCCGCCGGTTTTTGTCTTGCTCGCTCCCTCAAACCAGCATAATCACCCTTAACGGCGCGGATGTAGTCTTCCTCTAATTTAGCATTTCTAGCTGGAATAGTATAATTTGCAGTCCGTTGGAAGACTGTTAGATGCTTTGCCTGCTTTGCTATCTCTGGGATAGATTGAATAGCAGAAGACCCGGTACCAATTACGCCAACACGCAAATTGCTGAAATCAACCCCTTCATGAGGCCATTGCCCTGTATGGTAACTCGCCCCGGAAAAATCGTCCATCCCCTCAAATCCTGGCAAATTAAAGGAGGACAAACAACCTGTGGCGAAAACACAAAAACTTGATCTATAAATATCACCCTGATCCGTCGTTACTTCCCATTGAGTTCTATCTTCATCATAAACCGATGATTTTATTCGGGTGTTAAAGCAGATATCTTCTCGAAGCTTAAAGCGATCTGCAACATGGTTAGCGTATTTCAAAATTTCAGGTTGCGGTGAATATTTTTCTGACCATGTCCATTCCTGCTCTAATTCTTTATCAAACTGATAAGAATATTGGACACTTTCAACATCGCATCGCGCGCCAGGATACCGGTTCCAAAACCATGTTCCCCCCACACCGGAACCAGCCTCAAAAACGATGGACTTAAGTCCCATTCCCCGTATTCGATGAAGCATATACATGCCAGCAAAACCAGCTCCTACGATTATCACATCGAAGTCTATGTCAGTAACACCAGTATTTTTGTCCCCTTGAACTCCCACAGCCATCAACCACTCCAATTATTTTTTTCCGAATCTGATTAACTAAAAACTTTGGAAATATTCTTAGATGAATACCCAAATAGCTTTCCTGAACCTGCTTTTCATCCTTGTCCAAAATTTTCGCATTTATTTCGTTTATTTTCAATCTCGGGAACCACTTATTTATCTGTTAGGAAATTGGAAGATAAATAGATCATATACCCGAAGACTAAACCCCAAAAAGGCGCTGCGATATTAAATATAGAAATATCACTTATAGTTACTAGAAAAGTTACAACTGCTGCGAAGTCGCTCAATTTTGATGACCGCTGAAAAGTAAACGCCCCGCAAAAAGCCGACGTTAGAACAGGCAGCATGGCCAGTCCACCCAAAACAAGTATGAAATCGCGCGGCATACTTGTCGCCGTTTCTATTAATAATGGAGAAAACAAACCAACCAACGCAAAAAGAAATCCAAAAAGCATTGCACCCAAATAATGCGTTCCTTTTCTTCCACTCGATACGAGAATTGCATTAGCTGGTCCAGTGACACAAGTTGGCACACAACCCAATATCCCCATGATAAGAGACCCATATCCACAAACAATGGTCAGAACATTGATAGGCGCATCGTATCCAACAGTCTTCAGGACCGACACTCCCTGTATATTCTGCACCGCAATAACGGAAATGACGAGTGGGATGACTAATTCAATCATCGCGTCCATCGAAAAGGTTGGCGTTATAATAGTTGGTGCCGCAACCCAAGACATCTGTTCTGGAATAACTGGCCCTTTACCGACTAATACAGCCACAACAATCCCAGCGACAAGAGCACTCAACATTGGCGGAGCATAACGGCCTATCCGCGAAAAAATTGAAGTTATCACGTAACCTAATATCGCGGCCCCACTAATTAGGGGCGTATTTTCAAAACCGCTGATTAAGTTTAAACCAAACGGAAGAAACACTCCTGCTACCATCGCCATGACGACGTTACTGGGAAACTTATCCATCAACCAGCGTGCTAATCCACTTAGCCCTAATAAAACCATCAAGAGGCCACTGACAAGAAAAGCACCCACCGCTTCGGAAAACGTCAAGTGATCCAAAGATGAGACTAGAAGCGCGGCCCCAGGCATGGTCCAGGCCATTGCTAAAGGTTGACGATAAAGATAACTCAACGCCAGCGTTAATAGGCCACCTATGCCAAAAGCAGCAAAGATCCAGGTATTAATTATACTCTTTTCAAGGCCAGCTGAGCTCGCGACCGACAATATAATGGCCACAGGACCGGTGACAGCAAAGACAGCTGCAACCAAACCATTAGTCAGACTGTTACGGTCAATTGAATCGCAGATATCATGAAAAGATACTTTTGGTGCAACAGGACGTTCAATTTGCACGTGCTAACAGATTATTTCTTGTTTGATTATTACGATAAGTATTCAACTTAAAATAACCCTTCAATATCTCCATCGTCGTTAAGTGTTATTTTAGTAGCTGCAGGAACTCTGGGGAGACCAGGCATTGTCATTATTTCACCAGCAATCGCAATTACAAACTCAGCCCCATTGGACAATCTAACTTCACGAATAGGCAACTCATGTCCCGATGGAGCCCCTTTTGCATTTGGGTCTGTTGAGAAGCTGTATTGCGTTTTTGCTATACAAATAGGTAGGTGCCCTAATCCCATTTTTTCCCAATCTGCCAATTGAGTTTTGACCTGAGGGGATACTGAAACAGCACTTGCATGATAAATTTTACTCGCGATTGTCTCTATTTTTTCCAAAAGAGATAATTCATCGGGGTACAATGGTTTAAAGTTCGCTACGCCGCTATCTGCTAATTCTACGACTTTATGAGCTAATTCTTCAGCACCTGCGCCGCCGTCAGACCAATGCGTGCAGGTGACGGCCTCAACCCCATGCGTTGCCAAAGCTTGTTTGACAGCTTCGACCTCCGCATCAGTATCAGTGATAAATCTATTCAGAGCAACGATAACGGGAACTCCAAATTGCTGAGTATTTAGAACATGCCTTTCAATATTAGAAACGCCTTGACGGACAGCTTCTATATTTTCTTCCCCTAAATCCTCTCGAGCTACACCGCCATGCATTTTTAGGGCTCGCACAGTGCCAACAACAACTGCGGCGGCTGGTTTTAAACCAGCTTTCCGGCACTTAATGTCAAAAAATTTCTCCGCTCCTAAATCGGCGCCAAAACCAGCTTCTGTCACAACATAGTCAGCCAGTTTCAAACCAATTTGCGTCGCCATAACGGAGTTACAACCATGCGCTATATTCGCAAAAGGACCGCCATGAATAAATGCCGGGTTATTTTCTAAAGTTTGCACAAGATTTGGTGCTAATGCATCTTTTAACAACACCGTCATAGCACCATCTGCCTCTAACTCTCTGGCATAGACTGGTTTTCTGGCCCTAGTATAGCCAACTATAATATTTCCCAATCTTCTTTGCATATCTTCCAAACTAGTGGCCAGGCAGAAAATAGCCATAATTTCAGAAGCAACCACAATGTCAAAACCATCTGATCTGGGAAATCCATTTGCAACGCCGCCCAACGATCCAACTATAGATCTCAGAGCTCGGTCGTTCATATCAAGCGCACGACGCCATGCTATACGTCGTTCATCTAATTCTAAAGCGTTACCCCAATAAATATGATTATCAATCATCGCTGCCAGTAAATTATTTGCCGCACCGATCGCATGGAAATCTCCTGTAAAATGAAGATTTATATCTTCCATTGGCACAACTTGGGCAAATCCCCCGCCAGCAGCACCGCCTTTTACACCAAAGCAAGGCCCAAGGCTTGGCTCCCGGAGACACATAATTGCCTTCTTGCCTATTTTGTTGAGTGCGTCTCCAAGCCCCACAGATGTTGTGGTTTTACCTTCGCCAGCCGGCGTCGGGTTTATACCGGTCACAAGAATAAGTTTTCCATCCTCTTCTGCTGAAAGACTATCCACATAATCCATAGATACTTTTGCTTTATAATGACCGTATGGGTCGAGTGACTCCGGGGGGATTCCAAGTCCAGCCCCAACCTCTAGGATTGGCTTCATAGTAGCAGCACGAGCTATTTCTATATCTGATTTAACCATGTCGGATAACCTTCCCTTACTAATACATTCACATCATTAACTTCTTTAGCCAATAGCGCCACTATCTATAATAGATTGTAACTCTGAGCCTTCGTAACCAAGCACATTTTTAAGAATTTCTTCATTATGTTCCCCCAGTAATGGCGATCTTTTAACTTCTGCTGGTGACGCTGATAATTTTACAGGACAGCCCACCGTCAGGTACGGACCACGTTCGGGATGCTCAACCTTAACTATTGTCCCCGTTTCTCTTAAACTTTTTTCTTCCGATATCTCCTTCATTGACAAAATCGGTCCAACAGGAATGTCTAACGGATTGCAAATCTGCATCACTTCATATTTAGTTTTAGTCATTGTCCAATCTTCAATAGCACCAAAGACTTCGTTTAATTTAGTGAGGCGTGCTTTTGGTGTCGCATATTCAGGATCTTCGATCCAGCCAGTCTTGCCTATAGCGGCACAAATATTTGGCCATGCGGCTGCTTGTGTTATAAAATATGTGTAGGCGTTCGGATCCTTTTCCCATCCCTTACATTTTAAAATACGCCCGGGCTGTCCTCCGCCCGAATCGTTGCCTGCCCGAGGAGTAGTATCTCCGAATTCTATACCCTCACCATGTTGCGAGTACTCCTCCAGCGGTCCTGCTGCTAATCTTTGCTGATCGCGCAGTTTGACACGACAAAGGTTGATCACACTATCTTGCATCGCAGCCAATACTCGTTGTCCTTTGCCTGTATTTTGACGATGAAATAGCGCTGTGACAATCCCGAGCGCTAAATGCAAGCCTGTACCGCTATCGCCAATTTGGGCACCTGTCACTGTTGGGGGGCCATCAATAAAACCAGTAGTTGACGCTGCTCCTCCCGCGCATTGAGCCACGTTTTCGTACACCTTACAGTCCTCATATGGACCGGGGCCAAAACCTTTTACCGAAGCCATGATCATTCGCGGGTTAATCTTTTGAATCTGCTCCCAACCAAAGCCCATGCGTTCCATTGCTCCAGGTGCAAAATTTTCTACTAGAACGTCACATTTCGCAACAAGCCTTTCTAGAACCCGTTTACCCGTTTCATTTTTTGTATTGAGTGTTAGGGACCGTTTGTTATGGTTCAACATAGTGAAATAGAGACTATCTGCCTCTGGAACGTCAACCAGTTGGGCTCTTGTGGGATCCCCCGAACCGGGTCGTTCAACCTTTATAACATCTGCACCAAACCAAGCCAGTAATTGAGTACATGTTGGACCCGACTGAACATGTGTGAAGTCAAGTACTTTTATGCCTTTAAGCGCTTCCATCTAATAGCTCCTCAACACATTTATTTATACATCGTCTGAGCCTTGGTGCCCGGAGCGTACTCATTTGGATCCACCCAAACATTTACCACCGCGCATTTACCAGTTTTGGCTATAGCCTCCCTGGCACGCAGAAGTGCCGGTTGGATTTGTGAAGCTTCGCGAACTTCTTCTCCATAACCACCTATCATTTTACCAAAAAGCGAAAAATCAACATCGCCAAGTTTATTACCAACACCACCCCGCTGAGCACCATATTTCGAGATTTGACCATACCTTATTTGGTTCATAGCAGAATTGTTTCCCACTATGGCGAGATAAGGAGCTCCAAACCGCTGTGCTGTCTCCATATCAAAAGCCGTCATGCCAAACGAACCATCACCATAAAGGCATACTACCTCTTTATTTGGATGCGCCAACTTCGCCGCCATGGAGAAACCAGTTCCAACACCCAATGACCCGAGTGCTCCCGGATCCATCCATTGACCCGGGCCTCTTGGCCTTACAGCTTGGGCCGATATTGTTACGATATCACCACCATCTCCGATATAAATCGTATCCTCTCCCAAAAATTCATTAATTTCATATGCAAGGCGATATGGGTGAATTGGATTTTGCTCACTTTTAAAGATTGGCATCAATTTTTCGAGCTTGGTTTCCTCAATCCCTCGAAGCTTGGACATCCATTCCTGACGTTTTTTCTTCAAACCTTGAGAAATACGGCCGGAGGCTGCTTGTTCCACAGCTTTTAATATAGCGCCCGGATCCCCTGCGATACCAAGACTAATATCACGGTTTTTACCA
>QBVV01000040.1 GCA_003284265.1 SAR116 cluster bacterium AG-313-A07 | reverse complement strand
CAGAGACCTCTCTGGTCTTATTACTGATATAGATGCTTCAGTTCTGAGTGATCAAGCTTTGCAGAAATTACGCGATGCAGATCTTTCCAAATTACCGGTAGTATCGGGCAACCCGCGTATTGGAGCATGTGTGGGTAATATAGGAAAAATGATATGCATTGGTTTGAATTATTCCGATCATGCTGCCGAAACGGGCGCCACGCCACCGCCAGAACCGATCATTTTTATGAAGGTAAATTCTGCTATTTGTGGGCCTAACGATGATGTCAGAATACCAAAAACTTCTGAAAAGACAGATTGGGAAGTAGAGTTAGGATTTGTTATTGGAAAAAAAGCTAAATATGTTTCCGAGGCAGAAGCCATGGACCACGTTGCGGGCTATTGTATTGTAAACGATGTTTCGGAGCGCTCCTTTCAAGCTGAAAGGTCGGGGCAATGGACTAAGGGTAAAAGTTGCGACACATTTGGCCCAACGGGTCCATGGATGGTAACACGAGACGAGATCTCTGATCCCCAAAATCTAAAAATGACTCTTGATGTGAATGGCAAACGGTATCAGGATGGGAGTACTAATACGATGATTTTTGGGGTAAAATTTCTGGTACACTACTTGTCCCAGTTTTTTACTTTACATCCCGGTGATGTCATTTCCACAGGAACGCCTCCGGGTGTTGGGTTGGGTGTAAAGCCTAATCCTGTATTTCTAAAACCCGGCGATGAGATGCATTTATCAATCGAAGGTCTCGGTGAGCAACACCAGAAATGTATAGCAGACTAAGGGATCAACTTTCCCGCAAAGTTCTTGCAATGACGGATAGAAAATCCAGGAGTTGGTGATGGTAATGAACTTAAATGTAGACGATTGTCTGCCAGAAGATGTCGATGATGCGATCTTACTTGGGAGAGCGTGGGTCCCTGGGCATGTTTCAGGGCCATCGCCAATCACTATTCGTGAAGGAAGAATATTCGATTTATCTGACGAAGTTACTACGGTCTCTGAACTTTTAAACGCTGAGAATCCTACAGATTTAATTAAAGGTAATCGTGGAGAGGATATAGGAAGTTTATCCGAGATCCTCAGTAATACAGATTATAGCCAGCAAAAAGAAGAGTTGCCTTATTTCCTTGCTCCGGTTGACCTTCAAGCTATCAAAGCTTGCGGGGTCACCTTTGCGCAGAGCATGTTGGAAAGGGTTATAGAGGAGAGGGCCGATGGAGACCCCGGAGCGGCCGAACGGATCAGAGAGGAAATTCGGAATACGATTGGGTTAAATCTATCTGATATCATCCCCGGTTCGGCTGAAGCGGCACAATTAAAGAGTGTTCTTGTTAGCAAGGGGATGTGGTCGCAATATCTGGAAGTTGGGATTGGGCCGGATGCAGAAGTGTTTACAAAAGCCCAACCGATGTCTGCAGTTGGTGTTGGAGCGGAAGTTGGACTTTTATCTAAGTCAGAGTGGAACAACCCTGAACCAGAAATAACTTTAATCGTTAATAGCGACGCTACAATTGTTGGAGCCACCCTAGGTAATGATGTAAATCTTCGCGATATTGAGGGTCGGAGTGCGTTATTGTTAGGAAAAGCCAAAGATAATAATGCATCAGCCGCTATTGGACCATTTATACGCCTTTTTGATAAAAAATTTACTTTAAGCGACGTTAGGTCAGCCGAGTTATCATTGACAGTGACAGGACCGGATCAATTTACTTTGCGGGGAAGAAGTTCTATGTCTCAAATTAGTAGAGATGTTGAAGATTTAGTTTCGGAAACAATAGGCCAACATCATCAATATCCAGATGGTTTATGCCTGATGACGGGTACATTATTTGCTCCTAGCGAAGATAGGGACAAACCTGGCGGGGGTTTTACACATAAAGTTGGTGATGTCGTGCGTATTTCGACGCCAAAGCTTGGAGCATTGGTGAACAGAGTAAATCATTCGGAAAAAGTGGAGCCATGGACATTTGGGGTTGGCGCCCTGATACAAAACCTGGCGGCTCGCCGATTACTTAAAATTGGGTAGATTTTTTTATAAGCTCTTTGCTTGATCTCTTAGAATAAACTTTTGTATTTTACCCGTTGAAGTTTTGGGTAATTCTGTAAAGACAACACTTGTTGGCGCTTTATAGTGGGCCATATTCTGGCGGCAAAATGCAATTATGCTTTCTTCTGTCTCAATTTCATCTGGCTTAAGGCAAACAAATGCGCAGGGCGTCTCCCCCCATTTTTCACTCGGTTTAGCCACCACAGCTGCTTCTAGAATAGCTGGATGTTTGAATAATACATCCTCCACCTCGATAGTGCTTATATTTTCACCTCCAGATATTATGATATCTTTTGATCTATCTTTAAGCTCAATATATCCGGTATCATGGATAACCCCTAGGTCTCCGGTATGAAACCAGTCTCCTTTAAATGCCTCCTTGGTCGCATTAGGGTTTTTTAAATAGCCTTTCATTACAACATTTCCACGCATAAAAACCTCTCCGATAGTTTTCCCATCAGCGGGCACTTTTTCTAAAGTTTCAGGATCAGCAACCATTAATCCTTCAAGTACGGGGTATCTCACCCCCTGTCGTGCTTTGAGTGACGCTTGTTGTGATTTGGGTAGCTCATTCCATTCGTCATGCCACTCGCAAACCGTCACAGGGCCGTAGACTTCGGTTAAACCATATACGTGTGTGACATTTATCTTCTGGTGTTCCATTTTTTCTATCACAGCCGCAGGTGGTGCGGCTCCTGCGGTCATCATTGCCAGTTCGTGTTCCCACGTTCTTGTGGAGTTACTATCTGCATTTATTAGCATGTTCATAACAACAGGCGCTCCGCACATATGACTGATTTTATGATCTGCTATTGCATCATAGATGGGCTTAGCTTCGATTTTTCTCAGGCATACATGGGTGCCTCCAAGCATAGTAATCGTCCATGGGAAACACCAGCCATTGCAATGAAACATTGGTAATGTCCAAAGATATATGGGGTGTTTCTTCATGCCCCAAACAAGACTATTTCCTATAGAGTTCAAATAAGCCCCGCGATGATGATAGACTACACCTTTTGGGTTTCCAGTGGTTCCAGATGTGTAATTCAAGGCCAATGCGTCCCACTCATCATTGGGCATCACTGGTTCAAAGTCGCCATCTGTATCATTTATAAAGTGTTCGTACTCTATAGACCCAGAAAGTTTTTGATTGGTGGTGTTAGGGTCATTATAGTGGACGATCAGGATTTCAGTATTTATTATCTTAAGCACTTCACTTATGACGCTCGAATATTCCGTGTCAACGATTAATACCTTTGTTTCTGCATGCTCCAGAATAAATGCGATAGTAGGTGCATCCAAACGAGTATTTAATGCATTTATAACGGCACCGGTCATCGGAATGCCAAAAGTCGCTTCGAAAGACGGTGGGACATTAGGAGCCATAATCGAAACCGTATCTCCTGTACCAATACCTCTTTTTTTTAGAGCGGATGCTAGATTAAGGCACCTTTGGTAGGTTTCTTCCCATGTGAATACCTTATCAACGTAAATTACTGAAGGACGAGTTGGAAATGTCCTGGCACATCGACTAATGAAGGATAGAGGTGTCAATGGAATATAGTTGGCAGCATTTTTATCAAGATCAGTCTCAAATGGATGACCAGACATTATTTCCCCCTTCTAAAGGCCATAGCAATCAAACCGGAACAAACCTATCTCTATTGCTTAGAACAGGCAATGGCGACATTTATCCTTTTTCATGAGACACGGGATAATATTTGCCTCCTGACATTGAAAAAGGAACTCCTGTTGTTCCGGGAAAACTGATAGCCAGCCCCCTTTTTGATCGAACCCCTAAAAACCCAAAAGCCTGTGCTTCAATGGCATCTCCCGTCCAGCCAACTAAATCCCCTGATAAAACGTTTATAGATAACTTGCCGTCAAGCTGAGACATGATTGCGTTATTGTGACGTCCGCCTCCTACTACTATGCAAGTCCTGGATGGCTTAGGGAGATTTTCAATTCCCCTGATGATAGCCGAAACTGTAAAGGCTGTTAGCAGAGCTGCCCCATTCTGCAGTGTTTCGCCATCTAAAACCGAAGTTACAAATACCCTGAATGTATCGCGGTCAAGTGATTTTGGTGCTGGAGCATCGAAGAAGGGGTGCGACATCAACTCTTTCAATTTATTCCTATTGACGTGTCCGGATAATGCTATCTTTCCATCGACATCATAAACAAAATTCCCATGGCTCGAGACCCAGTCATCAATGAGTGCATTGCCCGGCCCTGTGTCAAAGCCAATTAAGTTATCTACGTGTTCGTCAACCCACGTTATGTTTGCTACACCCCCAATATTTAAAATTATTATCGGCAACTCCATATCTTTTGTAAGGAGATGATGGAAAATGGGAACCAGAGGTGCACCTTGTCCTCCAGCCTTTACGTCGGCAGATCTAAAGTCGTTTATTACGTCAATACCTGTTGTTTGGGCTAGCAAATTCCCATCGCCTATTTGCCAAGTGAATTTCTCTTCAGGTTTATGGATTATGGTATGCCCATGAAATCCTATCAAATCAATTTGATTAGGAGGGATTGAAAAATCATTTAGTAATTTATTTACAGCGTCAGCATGCTTAAGAGTGAGTTGCTCCTCAATAAGATTTGATCTGCGATAGTCACCATTTACCAGGTTTTGAAGTTCATTCCTAAATGCGGGCTCATAAGGTATAGTAAGATGAGGGCCGGAGTCAAATATAGAGTATCCATCGGTTTCTATGAGCGCGGCATCAACCCCGTCCATAGACGTGCCGCTCATCAGTCCTATAGCTTTCCACAATCTCGATGCCATAGTTTTTGATAGACTTTGGACAGAGGTTCGTCAATAAATGCTGATATTGAGACATTTTTGAGCTTGTGGTAGAGGCACAGTTCAATAATTCATTGAATTCTAAAACGTAGAGAATAAATAAATGCCAAACTATGAATCGCGTTTTATGCAGTTGATGCATGATCGAAACTTTATTCATCAAGTAACCGATGAAAGGGAACTTGATGCGATGATGGCTCGTGATCAAGTAACTGCTTATATTGGCTTTGATTGTACTGCTAACAGCCTTCATGTGGGAAGTTTGGTGCAGATTATGATGCTACGCCATCTGCAAAAATGTGGGCATCGGCCCATAGTGTTAATGGGGGGAGGGACAACCAAAGTTGGAGACCCGTCAGGTAAAGATGATGCCCGACAACTATTGAGTGATGAAGACATCAAACAAAATAAAGAAGGCATCAGAAAAATATTTGAGAAGTATTTAGTTTTTGGTGACGGGCCAACAGACGCAATAATGGTTGATAACGATGAATGGCTGTCAGGCTTGGAGTATATTAAGTTTCTGCGTGAATATGGGCGTCATTTTTCGGTGAATCGCATGTTGTCGTTTGATAGTGTCAAACTTCGGTTAGATAGAGAACAACCACTTTCATTCTTAGAATTTAATTATATGATTTTGCAGGCCTATGACTTTCTGGAGCTTCAACGGCGACATAATTGTATTCTTCAGATGGGTGGTTCCGATCAATGGGGTAATATTATAAACGGAGTTGAATTGGTTCGACGAGTGGACCAAAACTCAATATTTGGTTTAACAACGCCATTAGTAACAACCGCATCTGGCGAAAAGATGGGAAAATCAGCAAGTGGGGCGATTTGGCTTAATTCTGATAGGCTCAGTCCTTATGAGTTTTGGCAATTTTGGAGAAATACGGAAGACGGCGATGTTGGCAGGTTCCTTAGATTATTTACTGAAATACCCCTGGATGAAATAACAAAATTGGAAATGCTGAGGGGAAGTGAATTAAATGAGGCAAAAAAGGTTTTAGCATCCGAAGCCACAAAGCTGTGTCATGGTTTAAGTGCCTCTGAGTCTGCTGCAGGTACAGCACAGAAGATTTTTGAGGAAGGTCTCATAGGCGCTGACTTGCCTACTATCCTAATTGACACCAAACAACTTGAAAAAGGTATCTGGATTATTGAAGCTTTGAAACAAGCTGAATTCATTAAATCCAACGGTGAGGGTCGCCGTCTGATAAATAATGGTGGAGCCAAATTGAATGATATAGCAGTTGTCGATCCAGACCGAAAAATTTTGATTTCCGACGCTAACCCGGACGGAGTTATTAAATTGTCTTCTGGAAAAAAACGCCACGCATTATTAAAAGCAAATTGACGTAAGCTTTATTGTAGAGACTTGCTTGTTGCCTTTAAAAATGTTCGTAAAAAACCTGGTGTCAAAGCTGTTAATGGGTTCACGGTCACCAATGGGTCTTCCAAGTTTTTGCTTATAAAATATTCAGCTGCAAGTAACCCTTCCTTTTCACCTCCGGTTAAGATCCTTCCGAGGATTGGTATTTTATCTATTAGTCTATTTAATCCATAGGCAGGCACCATCATGCCAATTATACTGGCCTCTTTATCTTCCCTCATGATTGTTCCCGAAGCAGACACCCCCAGGGATGCACCGTACGCTAATGAGTCTGTTATAATAATTTTTTCGTCTGTAAATGTAGCTTCGGCATTTAGATGTTCAAATTGAATACCTTTTCCGCGAAGTGTATCTAAGAGACCGATTAAGGATGCGGAACTCAATATCTGCGTAAATAAAGGGGCGTCTTTTAGCCCAAAGTCTGTTATGGAGATTACTGTAGATGTTTTTTCTCCGTTATTATTATCTAATATCTCCCCTGTAATGAGGATTTCTCCCCCAACGACGGAATCAGTAATATCAAAGCCTTTGAGAATCCGACCTGCGCTATCGGATTTAAAAGTAAATTTTCTTATCTTATCCTGTTTCCAAGATTTAATATTAACAGGCCTTTGATCGACATGCCCTGTCATCTGGATTGTTGAGTTTGAATCTGACATCATCGCAAATGTAACATTCTTTATAGGAGGGAGCTCCCATAAAAAAACTCGATCAAAATTTGCGCTTACAGAAAATACTGTTTCAGTGCTGTTTTGGTCGCCGTTATTTTTCGCGATGAATTGGTTTAGATTAATATTCTTTCCCTGCAACGTAGCATGGTAATGGTTTTTATTCTTGGGTTGGATAATCCCCCTTATTTTACTGTCTCCAATTGAGAGGTTATTGATAATTATCTTATCTAAACGGCTATTCCTTCTGTCAAAATAGGCCTGAGCATCTAGGCTCAGGTCGGCGGCAACTAAATTGATAGTGTTCATTCGTATGAGCTTATTGTTCCGAATGTCAGCTTCTAGATGCAATCGTCCTGCAGACCCGCTCGGTTTTTCCCAATTAAGTTGGGGTATTGATGTTTGTGCATTTATTAAATCGACCACTGCATGTAATTTTGAAATTCCTTCGGAGATGTCTTCAATTTTAGCCTCAACTGCAATCATTCCATCAAGTTCTAATGGTATAGTTAGACCAAGGTTTTTTAAATCCAAAGGCGTTAAATTTAATGAGAACTCTTTTGTTCCTAAATTTTTTTCATGCGAACTGAAAAGCTTTTCTTGTTTAAAAGTAAAAGTATCTCCGTTAAGGCTGCTGGTGCCTGAAATTAGTATTTTATCCTGATCTAAATTAATCCTTAGTTCTCCATTATTAAAATCATTTCCGAGAAGGATACCTGGTAGGGTTGCATTTTTTATTTCTGCGGAGGCGTTAAATGGAATGACTTTAGTTGTATTCTCAATGTCTAATGGAAAAGAAAACTTGGCCCGCAAAGTAGTTGCGCCTGTTAAACCTGCTGGTATTAAACCGATATTCTTTATTTCGGCAATGGGTTCATCCTGTAGTATTTGGCGAAGTGATTTGACGGGTCCTTTTGCCATTAAATCAACATCGGCCTGATATTCATTTGCGTCATCCGGGCGAATTTTCAATGCTGATCCACCCAAATTAACATCATGCATAACACCGTTTTTTAATTTTATGCTTAGTTGATTATTGTAAAAATTGGCGCTTCCAGACATTTGCTTGGCCGGCGTTAATTGCCTAAAAAAATGAACCTTCAAATCATTAAATTTGAAATTAGCAGCGCTTTCCAACACATCAAGTTCTAGTAGATTGTTTGCATTAGATGAGCCCTTAACATCTAAAGTCAAATCAGATAGGGTGCCGTGTGTTATGTTATTAGATATCCAGTGCTGTACTTTTGGGGCATAGGTTTTAGGCCATAAATTCTTTAAATCTCGAATTGTTAATGCAGGTGCGGACAACTTCAAGGTACCAATGTTCTTATTAGCATGAACGTCGTAGTTCATGGTTGCAGAAAAATTAAGTTGGTTCGCTTCAATATTCAATTTACCATTAATTTTTGATGGTTGATCCGTATCATAAGTTATGCCAGCATTAAGTTTTTTAAAAGTTACTGGATTAGAAAATAAATCTTTATGATACATTTTTCCATCAAGAGCACTGATCAAAGTGGAAAAACGGGTTTTATGATTATGAGGGTCCCAACTAAAGTTTAGTGTTCCGTTTAAATTAGTTTCGAGATCAATCCCTTGGTTCAAAATGGGAATAAACTCTTTTGCTACAGTTGTTGGGATGTTTTTAAATTCTCCTTCCCCAGTTATTTCATTCTGCGTTTTTCGACGCTGTAATGATAGGCTGAAATGGGAGTCATTGGTTGTGCTGTCGAGTTTTGATCTAACATTGATTTCCATGCCCCTGTCTGTTTGTGAGAAGTTTGCATTGAATTCTTTTAATTCTAATAATGAATTGAAGTTTTTTTCGTATAAAGAAATTTCGGAATTTCTAAATTCAATGGATTTTATTTTTGAAAAATGCCGAATATTCTCACTAGATAAAAAGGCGTTTTTTAACGCGTCAGTAATTAATGCGTTGGCGTTTTTATGGAACTTAATTGGCGAGATATCATGATTTACATCTATTTTTGTTTTGATAAGGGTAATGTGATTGGCAGTTAGCTTCATTCTTAACAAATCAGGGGCGTGCAATCCCATTAATATTAGGGGAGAATTAAGGGATAAACCTAAACTGTCGGATGTTAGTTGCGTTTCCTTCAATGTTACATCAAATATATTGGTATTCCATCCTTTCCACTCGAATACTGGTTCCCCTATTTCTAATTTGTATGATTGATTGCCTGAGGTGAGGGCTTTGACAAGTTGGGGTTTGATAAACCCCAAGGAAATTGGCCCAGAATTAAGACGCCATGCCAAAGCAATCGAGAAAATTAGAATACCGCAGAGTAATATTCCAAATATTTCCAAAACTATTTTGACAAATCTACGCATCATCCAGATGTTTCCAATTATCTCTATTATGGAGTTAGCACATGGATAACGAAAGCGCGACAAACAAATTAACGAGTACCATTTTTACATTGATCTACCATGCGGTTGTGAATAATTTCAGTTTATAGAAAACATAATTGATATTGTGGGAGTGTATGATGTCGTTAACAATTGGAGATAAGGCCCCAGACTTCACAATCGCCACAGATGGTGGTGGTACTTTCTGTTTATCGGAAATGGTGGGACATAATGTAATCATCTATTTTTATCCTAAAGATGATACGCCTGGTTGTACAAAAGAGGCGTGTGAATTCAGGGATAGTCTTCCGGATTTCTCAAAATCGGCTGCAAAAATAATTGGAATTTCAAAAGACACAGTGGCCAAACATGATAAGTTTAAGTCGAAGTATGAATTACCATTTACGTTAGGAGCTGACCTAGAAGGTGATGTTTGTGAGGCTTATAGTACATGGGTAGAAAAATCGATGTACGGTCGTCAATATATGGGTATCGAGCGCGCGACGTTTTTAATAGATAAAGCGGGGGTACTTCAGGGAATTTGGCGGAAAGTTAAAGTTAAAGGGCACGTGGAAGAGGTTCTGAGTACAGTCCAAAACCTTTAAATAAAAGATGAATTGTTGGAGTTAAACCTCATAGACTTCATCGGGATCAAAAGTTTTTGTCAGTTCTCTTTGATCTAAAATTATATTTTCTGGGTCTTTTATTGGTCCTTTAGGAACAGATCGATAAAAACATGAACGATATCCAAGATGGCACGCTCCCCCAGCTTGTTGTACGGTGAGGCAAATAACATCCTGATCGCAGTCGGTGAGTATTTCAATGACACTTTGAATGTTTCCGCTCGTCTCGCCTTTCTTCCATAATTTTTTGCGCGACCGGCTCCAAAAATGGGCTACGCCTGTTTCTATAGTTAATGAAAGTGCCGTGGCATCCATAAAGGCAAACATTAATGTAACACCGGTTTCATATTCAGAGACGATGCATGGTATTAAACCATTTTCATCGAACTTTGGGCAAAATATATTTCCTTTTTCAATATCGTGTTTGGAGCCGCGAGTAGCGAATTTTCTTTTGTTTCGATTTGATTGATCAATCATTTAACTTATCCTAATGGATTGTCCAAATATCAAGTATCATAATAGAAAAGGTATAATGGATCAGTGTATTTTAAAAAGTAATCGATGTTTAAAAGGAACTTTTAGTATTTAATTCGCGGTAATAAATGAAGCAAGAAATAACGTCATAAAAAATTATGTACAAAGTTCATTAACTTATTTCTTGGTTTATTTCTATAAAGTTCATTGATGGGTCGTAAGTATAGACTTGATGCATTCCAGCCATAGCGTAGGTGCCCGCGTCAGAGTATAAGTGACCAACTTTGTCCATTTTGTCCATTACTGCTTTGACGTCAGGAACTGTAATCGCAACGTGACCTCCAAAAGTTGGGTTATGCATAAAACCATTATCTGTATGGAATGTAGGCATGCCACGGACGAGGTGAAGACCTCTATTTTCGGGACCAAAGACTACGAGAGAATCTTCTGATCTATCAAAGTCGCCAACTTCGTCTGCTCCTGGTGTATGAAAAACATCCTTTTTCATGCCAATCAGACTTTCGTAAAAATAAGCTGTTTTTTTTATGTCGTGAACTTGACGATTTACGTGATGAATGTACCAGTTCCCGGGCTCATTTCGAACTGGATGATCCTGATTAGCTGAAGGCCCCTGGCCTCCGATAGGGTCCACGACCTCGTTTATTTCTACGATATTCATCGATGGGTCGTAGCAATAAATTTGATGAATTCCCGCCATCGCATATACGCCAGCGTCAGAAACCACTATGCCCTCGGAAGTCAGCTTTGCTTTGACAGCGTTTACGTCAGGAACACAAATAGCGAAGTGCCCACCAATCGTTGGGTTATGGATAAATTTATTATCACGGGCAAAACTCGTGATAGCCTTTACAATATGCAAGCCTTGGTTCTGAGTTCCAAAATATGCAATTGTTTCTGGACTATGGCCAACTTTTCCTACCTGATCTGGGTACATCCATTTACCTTCTGGTAACCCAATTATATTGATAAAAAAGTCTGCAGATTGCCTGACATTATGAGATTCTAAATTTACATGATGGATATACCAACTCATTATTTATAACTTTCGTCTTGATATAATGGATGCTAAATTTAACAATACTATTAACCGCACGTAAAATCTAAAATTAAGAATTTTGAAAAAATCCTAACTAAGATTACGTCTAGACCCAGCTTTTGTTATTTTTGAACTTTTCTATTAATGATGGGCCGATCTTTTCTGGGCGCCATGAGGACTGAACCGCATTCAGAATTAATTTTTTTATATCGGATCTTTTAAAATCAAATTTATGAATTAGTAACGCATACTCTTCTGCCATAGAATTATGAAACATGCCTGGGTCGTCTGTATTAATAGAGATATTTAGCCCCTGATCAAAATATCGTCTCACTGGGTGGTGCATAATATCGTCAATTGACCCGGTTGCTAAATTTGAGAGAGGGCACAACTCAAGTGCTGTGCCCTTTTCATATAATAAGTCCAAGAGGTCCGGGTCTTCCTCGGCCCTAGTAGCGTGCCCAATACGATCAACGCGTAAAAACTCTACTGCTCCTCTAACACTTTCAGCCCCAGCAGCTTCACCAGCATGGATACTGGTTTTAAAACCCAGTCGCCTTGCTTTTTCATATATCTTAGAAAATGGTTCTGGAGGATAAAGGTGTTCAGATCCACCAGCGCCAATGCCAACAATTCCAAGTGATGTTAGTTCTGCTATTTCATCTAGGGTGCGCGCTGCCTTTTCGGGACCATGATCCCTAACAAGATCGGGAAGTAGCCATATTTCGCATTCACTTACTTTATCGAAGCCCGCTCTAATAGCCCCAGCAATTCCTGCAGTTGTCATAGTGGTGTTTTCTGTAAAGCGCGATGGAGAAAAAAATATTTCCGCATATATTATATTTTGACGAACCAAGTCATTTGCTACTGCCTCGGCTATAAATAAAAAGTCATCATACGTCCTTAAGAAATTATTTTTCCAAATCCAAGCCTCTATAAATGCTGGGAAGTTTGGATATGTTAGTCGTGATTTTAAAGATCCGCGATCTGGCACAGATTCGTCGCCGCCATATTTAACTATCAACTCCCAAAGAGCATCTAGAGGTATGGCTCCTTCCAAGTGGAGATGTAATTCCGCCTTTGGTATTCGGTGTAACCAATCTATATCGATTTGTGTATTAGAGGCAGTTCTTGTGTTAATCATAAATGAACAACGACATAATTATCTTCGATGGCTACATCAAATGTCTCTGCCTCATATGCCTCTTCAATAACCTCAGACCCGGTTTTGGTATCGATATTATATTGAGTAGCTTTTATTTTCTCTGGTTCACATCGCGATTTCCCAGTTCGTATATCAAATTCCCATCCGTGCCAGGCACAGCGAATGATTTCATTACTGCGAGTGAAATTATATTGTCCAGGTCTATCGGACTCCACAAGTCCAACAAGCTGTCCCTTGCATAAACTAGCGCCTTGGTGTGGGCAACGGTCTAGAATACCAAAATAGTCACCGTCCAGATTGAATATGAGGATTGGTCTTCCGCGGACGTTAACCAACTTTCGTTGCCCAGGAAGTATCTCGTTGGCAGCCGCTACAACATATTTAGTCATAATTTTTTCAGTTTTAGTTTAAATTATATAGTTCCAGTGCGTTTTTAAGAAAAAATGCTTCTTTTTGCTCTTTGCCTATTCTTATTGGCAATGCGCGACTGGGTTCATCAAAATCCCAGTGTGGGTAATCAGTCGCAAAGAGTAATTTTTCCCAACCAATCCACTCTATCGTATCGAGCAGATGCTCCCGCGGTTCCGGTTCTTCCATTGGTTGTGTTGTTAACCAAACGTGCTGACGAATTAATTCTGAAGGGGGTCTTGTTACATGTGGTATTTCTGCCCTCATTCTGTTCCAGAGTTTATCGAGACGCCATGATAGTGCGGGTAACCAAGCAAAACCCGCTTCCACTAAAATAAGTTTCAGTGTTGGAAAGCGCTCAAAAACACCTTCAAAAACCATACTTGTGAGTAAAGATTGCGTGTTTTCTGCATGTCCAACCATTTCTTCTATATAAAAAGATGGCCACCCACCGCCTGTCACTGGGGCTCCACCATAACCAAACGCATGAACAGCAACAGGGAGATTAGCTCTGCATGCAGCCTCAAATATTGGCCAATATTTTCTTTGTCCAAGTGGCTCTGCTGTTCGGCTCAATAAAAGAATTTGAGCAAAATTATTATCTCCACCCCATAAGTCTATCTCTTTAACTGATGCCAGAGGATCTTCATAAGGGACCATTAAGGAAGCCTTTAATCGTGATTCCTTTGAAGTCCATTCTACTATTTGCCAATGATTAACAGCATTACAGTAGGCAGCAGAAAAATCCAGGTTCTGAACACCCTGACCACAACTTAATGGATTGAGTATTCCCAATTGAACATTGTTAGGATCGAGATGCTGGCTCCTCATAAAGTCTAGATCACTGCCAGGTTTCCCTCCCCCAGGAGGATATGCGTCACGTCGGGCTGCGTTGGGTTGCCCCTTTGGGAAAGCGGGACCAGTTGGAAACCCTTGGCGATAAATTATTCCATAAGTTTCCATATAGTCCTGCCATCGTTTTGATAGGTAGGGATATATCTCAACAGGTACTGATTTTGGTGTTGGGTGTATATCGCAGTCCGCTATAGCTAAATTGATCTTTTGACCGGTGGTGACGCGATCCATCACTTGAATATTCATATTACTCTCCCGAGATCGAGATATTATTGTAACCTAGGATACGTGTTTTTGGGGTTGTCTACCATTATTTTTCTCGCTAACTCCCCAGAAATCCCCTCTGGAATAACGTCAACGCCGTCAAATTGCCAATGAGGATAGTCGGTTGAGAAAATAATCATCTCATCTGAGCCCATATGATCCATTAATCGCTCGAGCTGTTCCGAGGTGGGCGGGGCGTCTACAGGTTGCAGTGTTAAACGAATATGATCTCGAGCAATCTCGGTTGGAGTTCGGTCTACCCACGGAATTTCGGCGCGTAGTCCGCGCCAAAATTTTGTTAGTCTCCATAAATGGGCCGGTAACCATGAAAATCCTGACTCTGCAAGAACTACCTTTAAATCTGGATATTCTGAAAAAACACCTTCGCAGATGAAACTTGAAACCATATTGTGAAAGGCGGGTGCCTGTGATGCATAATCTTCGGCATAGTAAGAAGGCCAGCCAACCGATGTTACTGGATGTTTATATGCGCTCCCTGCATGCACACAGATTGGCATATTATGACGTTGGGCTGCCGCGTAAATTGGCCAATACGATCTCCTTCCCAATGGTTTTTCGTCCATTACCAGCATTAAAATGGATACAAAACGGGGGTCAGAGGCCACTCTTTCGATTTCGGCGACAGCCATCTCAGAGTTTTGGGTTGGGATCACAATTGAAGCTCGTAGCCTTGGATCTTTATTCAGTAACTCGGCAACCATCCAGTCGTTAACGGCTGATGCAAAAGCTGCGGCCAAATCCTCGCTCATCAGTAGTTGGACGCCGTATAAGCAGTTACAGATTGCAATGCTAGTCTGAAATGTGTCTAACGCTTGGGTTGAGATTACATTGGCGTCCGCAGCAGGCATTCCCAATTTTGGTCGCCAGTCTGGTCTGGCGGTTAGGGGTGCATTTTTCGGATAGGCTATAGTTTGAAGATCATGAACGCCGCGTTGTGATATGGTATCACGCCAATGATCACTAAAATAAGGCAGAAGCGCCTCGATATTTGGCACAGACGGATGAATGTCACAATCTATTGCACCTTTCGTAATTATCGAGGAACCCATTATTTTTTATTCCTAAATTGTTATTTCTGATTTTTGCGATCTTTGTCTTTGCGGCTTTATTTGTCAAATATTCAATCTAAGTTATTTCTTACTATCAACTATAAACCTATTTCAAAAAACTTATGTCGCAGCGTCTTCATGTTTCATACAGGAGCGTCGCCTTTCACAACGACGCGATGGACCGATCTTTTTTCTTTTGCGGCATCATATGGTTCGACGCAGTGCATCGTGCATCGATTATCCCACATTAGGACATCATCTATTTGCCATTTGTGACGGTATATCAAATCTTGTTTTGTGGCGTGAGCTTCTAGGTCGGCAAGTATAGTTTCCCCTTCCTTCAATTTCATGCCAAGGATATGGCTAGAATGGTTGCCTATATAGAGCGATTTTTTTCCTGTTTCGGGATGTGTTCGAACGATAGGGTGTTTGACGGGGGGAGCTGCCTTGATTTCGTCCGGTGTGGCGGCCCGTTCATTAGATTTTTCTCTACTCCGAACCCAGTCGTGAACTGCAAATAGGTTCTCGATATCCGTTTTCATGTTTTCCGAGAGCGTATCATACGCGCGGGTCATATCTGCAAACAAAGTATCACCCCCGACCCGAGCGATTTCGGGCGAACGCAAGATCGTGGTTAAAGAAGGTGTCGCTGTATATGATTTATCTGTGTGCCAAACTTGCGTGCCTTTTTCGGGATGGACTCCAGTTGTTTCACCATTAGGTTTTACGTTTGAAAAAACCTGCACAGACGGTAGTGCTTTATGTCGAGTTGATTTGTTAATATGCCCATCTAGCTCTCCAAACAACATCCCAAAATTTTGATGAGCTTCGTCGTCCAGGGGTTGGTTACGGAATATTAGCACCTTATGTTTTAAAAATGACTCATGAATAATTTTGAACTGCTGCTTATTAACGCTGTTCTGTATATCGATGCCACCTATTTCGGCGGCGAAAGAATTTTCGAAAGGTTTCACTGTTATTTGCATCCGTTTTCCCAATTCGAATAATAAGCTCGTTGAAATTCAGATATTCTTATCACAAATAAACAATTTCTCGGGATCTTGGGATCGCCAACATGATCTATAAGACTATCAATTTGCTGTTATTTTTGTAATTTTACAGAGTAACGATTTCAAATTTGTTTGCTCGGAAATAGGGTCTCTTTGTGTTTTGTCAGTTAAGAAGTTGACGGGACGCCAGGGGTTGAAGGGTTGCCGCTCTCCCCAGCCAATTGGTAAAAAAACCGCATGTCTGCGAATTCCAGGGAATACCCAGGCCTTGGCTTGAATGGCGCCGTGTTTACTCTCTACCTCGATGAGGTCTCCGTCCTGTATAGAAAGTTCCCCAGCAGTGATAGGATGAATTTGAGCATACAAGTCGGGCCACATCTCTTGGGCTTGCCAGGAATAATGTGTCCAGCTATGGAAATGAGGAGCAGCAGGTCTTCCAGTTAATAATTCAAGCCAAAACCCTTCAGATCTAATCAGTTGACCGGGTTGAGCCTCCTCGGGTTGAACTATCCTACCAGTCACAGCCATTCCTCCGGATGCAAAGGGACCTAAAATTCCGTCCGATCCATCATCATCTATAATCTCCATGTGAGCCATATCGATTAAACTTTCGCGTTCACCATAAAATTCTGGATACGCAGTCAGCCCATATGGTTCAAACTTTGCGTTCAATTCTTCTGTCCAGAATTCAAGCTTACCACTTTTGGTTGGGAATCTATGACCCTCCGGAGCCCCGGCTGCTGTTGTTCCCTCCAAGTATAGGGTTTGAATTTCTGGCGCATCTTCACTCGGCACCGGAAATCGCACCCAACGATAAGGGTTTGAATGCAGCCGCTTTTGTGTAACGCCCCGTAATTGTATATTGCTTATTAACGCTTCATCCCAAAATTTTCTCGGGTCCTTCCAATCTTCCAGAAGTACATCTTGGAACCCAAAACGTTTTCCCAATTCGATCCATATCCAACCATCAGGTTTTGCATCACCAGGAGCCTCTATCATCTTATCAATCCATACAATGCGACGGTCTTCGCACGCTCTGCCAACTTCACCTTTTTCAATACCAGTAGCCGCTGGTAAAACATAGTCTGCCCATGCGCTAGTTTCATTGGGAAAAATATCTATGTGAATTAGAAGTTCTAGAGCGGCTAGGGCTTCGCGGGTTTTATTCTGATCGGGCCACAAAGCCATAGGATTGTTATTAACAATCATCGCTTTTAAGTCATAAGGCTTACCCTCCAAGATAGCTTTAGTCCATCCTATGGGACTCGTTCTCAGCTTCGGCTTTCTGACTAAAGCTAGACGATCTTCAGGAATATCTAGATCGATAGGGAGCGATGCAGACATATTAAAATAGGCGCCACCGGGACGCCCCCAATTCCCCGTGATAGCCGCTAAAAACATCAAAACACGGTTGGATTGAGTTGAATTCATATGTTGATTAATGCCCCGGCTTCCATAAATTATACAGCCATCCGCACTAGCTATCTTCTCAGCGAGAATTCGAATTTCTTGTGGTGTTAAATCCGCAATATTTGCTGCCCATTCTGGCGTATATTGTTTCTTTAGTATGAAGTCCCGCCATTGTTGCCAACCCAAAACCCATGAATTACAAAAATTCTCATCATGTAAATGGTTCGATAGAATGTGGTAAGCGATTGATAAACTCAGCGCCATATCACCGCCAGGGCGTATTGGAATATGCCAATCTGCTTTTGATGCCGTGACTGTTTTCCTTGGATCTATTACAATCATTTCAGCGCCGCGTTTTAGGCGCCAATCATTAATCATACCAAAGTGTACGGGTCTTGTCTCTGCTTGGTTGTCACCCCAATAAACATGAAGAGATGCGGAGCCCATATCCTCCTCGGTATATGTATTTCCAGGTCCTCCATACCCTTGAGTCATGGAATAAGCTAAATTTTTCCCAGATGAACAAAAGGGTTCTGTTGTCACAAAATTGGGAGTTCCCCACAATTTTGCGAACATTCGTATATATCCACGATTAGTTAACGTGCCTGTTCTGGTTCCAGAGAATAGTCCAAGAGATTCGCTACCGAATTGGGACTTTATTGTAATCAATCTTGCTGAAATTTCATCCAAAGCTTGCTTCCAACTCACGGGTTCAAATTTATTTTCTCCGCGCTTTCCGATTCTTTTTAATGGTTGTGTGAGTCGTTCTTTACTCGAGTAAAGTTGGAGCGATAGTTGGGATTTGGGGCAAACCTTTCCTTTTAATATCGGATCTTCATCGTTCCCGGTTACTTTCACCAGCCTATTTTTATGAAAATGGAATTTAGCCGTACAACTATTGAAGCAAATATTACAACCGCCAGCTTCTATTCGGTCAGCTTTTCTTTCATCCCGTGAAAAGCCATAGGGGAAGTCAACTTTTTTTTGAGAAATCTTATAACCTGTATCCAAAACGCTCGGTATAGTTCGCTTTTTCGCATCAAAAGGGTCATTTTGGTACTGTTTTCGATCTAAATAAATAGTGGCTGGGCCTAATAGGAAAGGATCATTATCAATCTGCTTTCTACCCATCGAATCCGCTTTTGATTCTAGATCATCTCGGGTCCCAAATGTTATCGCATTTGTTGGGCAAACTGATGCACATGCCGTGGTAATCCCTCCTTCTGCTCTATGTTCAAAGCATAAATCACATTTAACGGCGTGATGCCCATTCGAATCGTATCCCATTGCCCCGTAAGGACAAGCTGTGACGCATTCGCCACATCCAACACAAGTATCCTCGTTGACACGCACAATTCCAGTAGTTGGGTCCTTGGTAATAGCTTTGGGGTTCACCGGACATGCTCGAATGCAGGCTGGTCTTTCGCATTGCTGGCAGGATAAAGCTAGGAAGTCCAAGGGTGCTGATAGGTGAGGAACTTGTATTTGCTCCTCACCCGCAAACCATACCACTCTGTTGCGACGTTCCCCAGGCCCTAGACCATTTTCAGTTTTGCATGCAACCTCGCAACTCTTGCATCCAGTGCACCGCTCGAGATCAATCATTAAGGCTAAGCGTGTCATGACCCCCACTCTGTTATATGCCACCAATAGATGTGACGACCTTCGGCAACATACCCTGCAAAAAATATTGTGGTGACGATGTGTATTATGAGACCTAGTAAAAAAGCTATAGATAAAAGCTGATGAATACTACGATAATATGCTTGAAAAAATGGCACCGATTTTCGTATTTCCAAAAGACCTGCTTCTTTCCCGGCAGCGTGCTTGTATCGAAAGGCTAATACGGGCGTTTTTATCCAGTTTCTTGCTTGTATGGAGAAAAAGGCTTCGTTAGCTGACGGGTCGATTTTTTTTAGCAGACGCTGCTTGTGGGCAATTAAGTGTTTAAGTTCATTTCGCATGGTTTCGTCAGGGGCAGAAAATCCAGTGCGCTTAGTTCCAAAAGTAGTTTCCATTTGCCTAGAGAGAACCAATCGCGCATAGATGCCGAGGATGGCTATTACGAGGAGTAAAATAAGTAATATTCCCGGGATACTGAGTACAGCTAAGCCTGAATGTGCAATTATTAAAATAAAACCTATATTAGCCAACCAAACATGCGCTTTGAATCCACTTCTCCCTGGTTTACCAAAGCGTTTAGCGAGTATAGCTAGAAATGATAATATCAATAATATAGACCCAATAATGGCGGCTGATTGAAGCAGAGGGCTGCCCGGTTGTCTAAATCCGACAGGCAAACAGTCTATGGCTACTAAAGTAACTAAACTAATTATGATCGCGCCACAAACTATGGCTACGAGGTAAAAATTACTTAAGTCTTGGGATTTTGTTTTATTCAAAGATTTAATCAACGCGGTTCACACCCTTCGAGCGTGATGCGTTGCATGTGTCGCCGTTTTTTCTGGTAATCATTAATGGCATTATGAAGTGTTGTTCTGTTATCCCAAACAGCAATTGATCCCTTTCTCCATCTAAATCGGCAGGTAAATTCTGGCTTTACCATAAAGTCACAAAGGTAATCGATTAAAGGTTTACTTTCATCTTCCGACATATCCTTAAATTTATACGTATGGGATTTATTGATATAAATAGACTTGTTTCCAGTATCCGGATGAGTGCGTATCACGGGATGCTCTGACTCAAAACTTTTGGATTTTTTATTATAGGCGCCCTTCATCGCATTCAGTCTGTTCATACCGGCAGCTCTACCGCCTTTGTAGCCTTTCTCAGAGGAGTTAATTCCAATCATGTTGCATAATAACTTTTTCATTCCTTCTGAGAGTTCTTCGTATGCCATATTTGTGTTGCAGAAGAGGGTATCCCCGCCATATTCAGGCACTTCTTTGGCATATAATAGTGTGGCTTTTGCTGGCTGCTTCATATAACTAGTGTCTGAGTGCCAGGATCCGCCAAAATTTTTTTCATCGGCCTCCGTTTTTATTATTTCTATTACCTCTGGCACGTCCGGTAATCCCTGGATAAAAGGGTAAACAGTGGGCTCCCCAAATATTTTGGAGAATTTTAAAAGGCCGATAGCAGACAGAGTTTGCTCTCTAAAAAAAAGCACTCGGTGTTTTAGAAAGGCTTCATAGAGTTCGCTGGTTTGACTGTTGGAAAGTTTAACCGAGACATCCAGTCCAGATACTTCAGCACCCAATGCGCCTGAAATAGGAATTATTTTCATATGAAGGTTGGCCCAATAGAATATTTTAAAATCTAAACAAATTTATAACATTCCAATACCTTAACCTATTTTTATTCATTTTCGCGAGAGTAAATTTCTATTGACCGTCAAAATGGTTTGTCGCCCCGATGAGATGCGTCAAAGTTTGTAGAGTGTTAAGAAATGTGGTCTTATTAGTTAATATATGCGATCGAGTTTTTTTGAATTTAGGCATTTGCACTATAATCGTTTATGGGGGGTACCATGCTGGATCAAAGTTATAGTCATGGAGCGAGCACGAAACCTTTAATTGGTGAGACATTAGGCGCCAATTTTGACTCAGCAGTAAAAAAATGGGGTGAAAGGGATGCACTTATTGTCCGACATCAAAATATTCGATGGTCGTATCTGGAATTACAAGAAAAAGTTAATGCGTTTGCGGCAGGTTTACTAAGTTTAGGCCTCGAACCGGGAGATAGAGTAGGAATTTGGTCTCCCAACAATAGTGAATGGGTGATTGTTCAATATGCCACCGCCAAGGCAGGATTAATTTTAGTCAATATAAATCCTGCATATAGGGTCGCAGAGCTCGAATATGCCATCAATAAAGTTGGTTGTAAGGCATTGATTTTAGCCTCAAGCTTTAAATCCAGCGATTATGTCTCAATGGTAGGCGAGTTAGCGCCTGAAATTCATAAAAGCAAACCTGGTGATATTAACTGTGTTCGGTTGCCAAGCTTGAAAACTGTAATTCAGATAGGTGGTGAAACGAATGATGGATATTTTGATTTTGAACAGATATCAGGTCTTGCTTCAAATAAAGGCCGTGAACGATTAGAAACCCTATCAGACGAATTGCAATTCGACGACCCAATAAATATTCAGTTCACCAGTGGAACAACGGGTTTTCCTAAAGGAGCCACCCTTACCCATTTTAATGTATTAAATAATGGATATTTTACGGGGGAAGGGTTGAAGTTCACTTCAAGTGACAAACTTTGTGTCCCCGTGCCTCTTTATCATTGCTTTGGTATGGTTTTGAGTAATGTTGCTACTCTGACGCATGGGGCTGCTTTGGTTTATCCAGCGGAGGCATTTGATCCGCTGACAGTTCTTGAGACAGTTGAGGCTGAGCGATGTACGGCACTGCATGGTGTTCCCACGATGTTTATTGCTGAATTAGGCCATCCAAACTTTAAAGAGTTTGACCTCTCTTCTTTACGAACGGGTATTATGGCGGGTTCCCCTTGCCCTATAGAAGTCATGCGTCGTGTTGTTGATGAAATGCATTGTAAAGAGATGATCATCGCTTATGGCATGACAGAAACCAGTCCCATTATCACACTGACCGAAACGGATGACCCCATTGAAAAACAAGTGACAACTGTTGGGCGTATTTCGCCCCATGTAGAGGTAAAAATTGTAGATGATAGTGGCCGCATTGTAGCGCCTGGGAACACAGGTGAGTTACTGTCCCGTGGATACAATGTTATGCAAGGTTACTGGGATGATCCCGAGCTTACAGCACAAAGCATTGATGTCGCTGGTTGGATGCATACAGGTGATTTAGCGACTATGGACGAAGAGGGTTTTTGTAATATTGTTGGCCGAGTAAAAGATATGGTTATTCGGGGAGGGGAAAATATTTATCCTC
>QBVV01000039.1 GCA_003284265.1 SAR116 cluster bacterium AG-313-A07 | reverse complement strand
TTCCAAATGATGATACACCCTACGCGACGAATTATGGCGATTTAATATGCATGCCAAACCACTCCGAATGGGATGATACACAATTAATGGCGATACGACGGCTTATGCCTTGGCGCTGGCTAGATGTTGTTAGTGAAGCATTTGATTATCTCTATAACGAAGCACATCCAGCAGGAACTGTCATGACACTTTCGATACATCCTTGGCTTCTTGGTCAGGCTCATCGCATCAGATATCTTGATGAGGCTTTAAAAAAAATGACTTCTTACGAAAATGTCTGGCAAGTAAACGCGGCAGAAGTAGCGAAGTATTATCAAAAAAATTAATCTGATTTAGTTCGTTGACGCTTTAATCAAAGAATTTTTTTATTCGAGCCCAATCTTCAATTGCTGCCTCATTACCCGGGGTTAATTGCACAGTGAATTGATTAAACCCGGCATCCCGCAAATTTGCCACGCGTTCTTTGATATCCTTTTCAGTACTTGTAAAGGTTGTCCGCTTAATTAATTCTGCGGTTACAAATGGGCGTTCTATATCCTTTACAAACATTAAATGCCCTCGATGGTTTTCCAACCACGGTGCATCTTTCGGTTTAAATTTTTTGGCTAGTTCGACATAGCCACTTACAGCGTCCGAAACAAATTCTGGTATAGAACTACTATTAGGCATTCCTGCTAGTGCTTCATCAGCGCAGCGATGCAACAAAACAGCTGCGCGAGGACCAGCTTGAGCCATTGCACGTTCCGAGTCCGATGGTTCTCCTTCCTCCAAAACACAGCCCAATACGAAAGCGGTTGTCTCTAATTCCTCCGCCGCATGTCCAGCATCACGCCAGCTTTTTTGCATACCCTTGAGGCCCGAAATTCCTTCATCAACATCATTAAAGAAAAAAATCCACCCTGCGCCTAACTTTGCTGTTAGAGCTCTCCCACGGGGACCATATGCCGATACATGCAATTTTACGGGGTCATCCGTATTTATTAGCCCAGCCCCTGGATTTAAAAAACGAATTTTCCGGCTTTTCCCCTCGACTTCTACTTCCATTGTTTCTCTGTTTAACATCGATGTAACTATACGAATATATTCTTCCATATCTGCAAGTTTTAATGCTCCCAATCCCATTGCTCGGCGTCCAGTAAACCCAGTACCAACCCCAAAATCTATCCGTCCTGGAGCAAGTTGATTTAATGTGGCAAACGCATTTGCTGCGACTGGCGCTATTCGATTGGACGGGATAAGAACACCGGTGCCCAATCTTATACGGTTGGTTTTGACCGCAGCTGCTCCCATTGCCACGAAACAATCGGCGCTCAGCATTTGGGTGTCATAAAACCAGGCATTAGAAAAACCAAGCTCTTCTGCTCTCTGGATAACCTTCCATGAATCTGCGGAAGTAGCTAACGCAATCCCAAAATCCATCCGTGTCTCCAATCAAAAAAATCAAACGGATCTTCGAGAAACTGAGGACAAGTTTCTCAAACCTCAGCCTGTAATTTCGTTTTTGATATCTAATTCACGTGCCGAAGTCGTCCTATTCTTTGGATCCCCCCATCCACCACCACCAGCTGAGTGAATAATAAACTGATCTCCCGGATTAACTGGAACAGAAATTTCCTTTGTCTTTAATGGCCGAATACTGCCATCCTGGCGGTGCAATTCATAGTGATGTGGTTTACTATCCTGTCCACCAACCATGCCTCGGGACCCATGCCGATTACCATCACCTGCAGTATTAGCAAGTGCAGGTTTCTCTGTTTCCAATTCCAATTCTAACTCAACCCCAGCCCCTCCTCTAAACTCCCCATCACCCGAGGAATTTTTCCTGAACTCGTGTTTATTAAAAAGTAGAGGAAAACGAGCCTCAGCCAACTCAACACTTCCAAATTTAAGCCCACCAGCAGAGTGCCACTCCCCAGCATTATGCCATCCGTCACCTCCGCTAGAACCACCCCCTCCGGGTCGCGCATGGAACAGATGCCAGATAAATTCTTTTCCTGTTTTCGGGTTTTCCCCCTGAATTGCTACGCGGAATCGGCGCCCCCAACCCCCTGTGGCGCGCTCGGGGCATGCTTCGGACAAGGCAACAATAATCGCCTCACAAATTTCATTCGAGCAATGACTTGTGCACATGGTCACCGGTGCCCCATCATTCGACCAAACAATCGTTCCTTGTTTAGCCTTTACTGTAATAGGTCTTTGAGACCCGTGGTTCTTTGGTGTCTCAGGGTTAATTAAATAGGAAATGGCCATAGCAACCGCCGATCGCATGTTAGCGTATGACGAGTTCAGAAATCCATCGGACTGAGAATCAGACTCTGTTAAATCTACAACAAGATCGCTCTCTTTTTTTGTGACAATAGCTCTAATGGTAACATCTTTACGTCCATGGCCATCATCATCAAGAACCGCTTCACCCCGATACACGCCATCTGGCCATGTGGATATAACTTCCCGAGCCTGCTGCTCCGCGCTATTTAAAATGGCCTCAACTGACTTTAAAACAATATCGGCGCCAAACTCTTCTATAAGAGAAAGAACACGACGTTCCCCTACCCGGACCGAACCAATTTGAGCAGCTAAATCTCCTTTAAAGTCTCTTGGGTTTCTCGTATTTGTTGCCAACATGTCCAATAAATCTTGTCTAACAATACCCTGATCATACAACTTTACTGGTGTAATTCTAAGCCCCTCTTGAAAAATTGAGGTAGCCGTTGGGTTGTAAGCCCCGTAGGTAGCACCACCTATATCACTGTGATGCGCTCTATTAATAGTCCAAAAGACAAGTTGATCTCCGGCAAACACGGGAACAAATGCTGTCACATCTGGCAAGTGACTACCACCAAAGTAAGGATCATTAAGTAGATAGACGTCACCGGGCTTTACTGTCCCTGAAAAATACTCGCTGACAGATTCTGCTGCAAAAGAAAGAGCGCCAACATGGATAGGAATGTGCTCTGCTTGCGCAGCCAATCGACATTTAGCATCACATATCCCCGTAGAAAAATCTCTACTTGAATTGAGTATCTGTGAGTAAGAGGTCCGCAGCATCGCCTCTCCCATCTCCGCCACAATTGCCGTGAGACGATGTTGTATAATTGAAACGGTTATTAGGTCTGCTTTTGCGACCACTCTAGCCTCCTAATTTAATCTATTTAAAATTACCTAGTTGATGATAATCAAAAGTTTCATCTTTAACACTAATTTTAATCGAATATTTCAGATAGTAGCTAAAAAATCTGACAGTTTTTGTTTTATCTCATCTTGAGGAATATGAAGACGGTCCAAGAGTAGAGGCCAATCGTCCTTTGCATATTCTTGGAGGCCATGCTCAAACGAATTGTCATCTTTATTTAACAAATTTAACTGCTGTTTGGCATAGTGGAAAAATAACCATGACTGAAAGCTATGATGCTCAATTTTCTTGGCTATCTCGATAAGTTTATCGAAATTTTCCGCATAAAAATGGCCTAATAGCAGGTCTGTAAATCGTTTATCAGAATTTAATTGCCCTTGAGGTACTGGATCAAGTTCAAGAGCTTTACCCAACAAATCTAGCCCCTCATCAACAGATCCATTTCTAACCAAAACCTCTCCATATCCCGACATTACTCTTGGATCACTAGGCACCATATCGTAGGCTTTTCTTCCATGCTCTTCTGCCAGTTGGAATTCGTGCTTGCTCAAATGTATCGCCGATAACATTCTATGGCATTCAAAGTCATTTTCATTCAAGTCAACGGCTCTTGCTATGCAATCCCCGAACGTTTGAAACATTTCTTCCTGGGCTCCTTCAATCCAACCACGAAACCAGCCCTGACCTAGAGTACATGCTTTCCAGGCATGAGCTTGGGCATTATTAGCATCAGCCTCTATTGCTTTATCAAAAAACTCGAGCGCTTGTTGGTTGCCTTCTGGAGTGAACCGATGGTGCATCTCTTTTCCACGAAGCAGGAACTCATAGGAAGTAATATTTTCAGTTGCCTTCCTTTTTGCCCGCTGAAGACTTGAGATCTCGATCTCACCCAAAAGTGATATTGTTACTGTTCTTACTATTTCATCTTGAACGTCAAATATATCCTCTATTACCCTGTCATATTTGTTGCTCCAGAGAACCTTTCCTGATCCAGAATCGCTTAATTCGATCGAAATTCTAACTCGTTTTCCTGACGATCGTATTCCACCAGTCACGATAAAATCTAAAGCGTGGTGTTCAGAGAATTCTTCGATCGTCTCTTCATTGTCTCTGAAATCAAAACAAGTTTGTCTTGAAACAATCTCAAATTCACGGATCATAGAAAACTCTGTAGTTAAATCTTCGACAATACCATCGACCAAATATCCACTATCTTCATCTTTGCTACCGTTACTGAAAGGCAATACCGCCAATTTAGGCTTCTTGTTGATATTTTGGTTTATCCCAGTAGGTTTCTGGGCTACTGGTGCCGCAGCTTCCTTGTTTATAGATTCTGGAGAAAGCTCATCACCAGTTTTTGTAATGTAAAAAACTTCAAATTCATCTGAAATATTTTTAAGCGAACGCGTCCCAGCTGAATTAACAGCAAAGCTTACTCGTTTCTTGACTTGGTCTTGAACAATTTTGGATAAGAGTACTCTTCCAGGTTCACACTGTCCCTCAAGTCTTGCTGCTATGTTTACACCGCTTCCGTAGATATTATCACCCTCTATGATAACATCATCAACATGAATGCCAACTCGCCACTGGAGCTTCAGGCCATCTGAAATCGCTTCGTTTCTCGCGGCAAGAAGATCCTGAAATTCCATCGCTGCGTTGACACACTCGACGGGACTTCCAAATTCGGCAATCACTGAGTCACCAGCCGTGTGAAATATACGTCCACCATGCTCTTCAATTACAGGATCGATGATTTCTCTGCAGGAGGTCAGGTTTGACAACGTAAGTTCTTCTTGCGACTCCATGTGTTTACTAAAATCAACACAATCAGTCGCGAGTATGGTCGCAAGTTTCCTATTTACTTTCGCCATTGATTATCCATTAAACGTCTATTAACCAAATTTAATACTAATTATTGTATCTGTACAAACTCAAAATCTCCCGACTTGTTATCTATACCCATTTTAGGAGGCGCTATCCAACCCGCATAATGCCCCGGTCGGACTTCCGCATGCATTAGAGAGGCAACAAATGCTCCATCATCCTGCGATGGGAGCCATTCATCTTTTCGCTCTTCAAAAATTTTATGGTCTAGGATGAGACCTTCAGGTGAAGTCTCAATTTCTGAAAAAACTCCAATTTTTCTATTGAATGTTACATTGGGTAATTTTAATTCATAAGAAATGCCGGCTTTTTCAATTTGTTTATTCCAACGTTTGATTCCAGAAGCAGTTTCTCTCGTGTAGTCATCTCGCAAACGCATATTGAGTGCAGTCAGTGCAGGCTCCAAGGTTGTCTCAACTTGTCCATTAACGAGTCTCAAAACTGGGTATGTGTCATTTAATAACTGATGATCATCATCGATCTTATCTTCACGGTATCGCCCCTTAAGACCATTCGTATAGGCATTTGCAGCATTTGTTGAGATTTCCGAGCCGAATAAGTCCAAGGAGAGTGAATAATGTAGGTTAGCTTTCTTTTGTAATGTTGGAAGATCAATTACACCAAGTGATCTAACCGCATTGATATCGTATGGATCATGTATGCCGGCTGCTATCATAGCTTCGCATGTACGTTTAATAACTCTATTTATACCAGAGTCGCCAACAAACATGTGATGCGCCTCTTCCGTTAACATAAAACGGGTAGTCCTAGCCAGGGGATCAAACCCTGATTGCGCTAGACTTTCCAGTTGCATTTTACCATCTCTATCTGTGAAATAGGTAAACATGAAAAAGCTTAACCAATCGGGGGTCGTCTCATTAAAAGCGCCTAACATCCTCGGTTGATCGACGTCACCAGACCGTCGTCTCAGCAAACCATCCGCTTCTTCCCTTCCATCTTTGCCAAAATACTTTTGAAGCAAATATACCATTGCCCAAAGATGGCGAGCCTCCTCGACATTAACTTGAAATAGATTTCGCATATCGTATAGGGAGGGGGCTGTTGCCCCCAAATGTCTCTGTTGTTCTACTGAAGCTGGTTCTGTGTCTCCCTGGATAACACACAGTCTTCGAAGCATGGCCCTATACTCTCCCGGAACCTCCTGCCAGGCGGGCATCCCTTTATGTTGTCCAAAACCAATTAATCTTTCCTTATCTTGCGGCGCCAGTAATATCCCCCAACGATATTCAGGCATTTTTACATAATCAAATTTGGCCCACCCTCCAGTTTCGACACCGACGGCGGTGCGAAGATAAACCAATGATTCTTGAAAACCTTCCGGTCCCATCTCTTTCCACCAGTCAAGATAACCTGGATGCCATTTCTCCAATGCTTTCAGAACGCGACGGTCTTCAGAAAGGCCAACGTTATTCGGGATTGATGTAGTATAATCAACAGCCATAGTATCTGGCATCTTATCTCTCCAAATTATCTCCAATGTTAACCGCTTGACGTTCGGTTAATTATACTCTCTTTCGATCGAAATTTACTTTTTTTCCAGAACCATACCGGCTCAAAGCGCCAGCTTCTCCCACAGCATTAGCTCTTTGGAATATCCAATTCTGCCACGCCGTCAATCGACCAAAAATCTTTGTCTCCATAGTTTCTGGACCAGCAAATCGAGTATTGGCCTCTAAACCAGTTAATGCATCCGGAGAGAAACTAACGCGCTCCTCAACAAACAACCGAATTTCCTCTTCCCAATCAATCTCATCATATATAGCTGTAATCAAACCTAAGTCATCTGCAGCCTCGGCCTTTAGCTCTATCCCTATATTTGGTCTTAGCGTTTTTTCCCATGACGTGTCAGAGAGGAACCGAGTAGCTAGACGGGATATCTGGTTCGACATAGGATGACGGCCAAAATTCGCTGCGGTTAGCAGCAGTGAAGCTTCACCATAACTATTTTCATCAAAAACACCATCAGCCATAAAAGAGCGATCCGCTGCAAACACCAATTCCGCTAGGAAACCAACAAAACAGCTTCCCGGTTCTATCTTTGTAATAATAGTTTTTGAGGTGAGATCTACCCTTTTTAGAACACGCGTCCAAAACAAAATTATTTCCCTGATGAGCCAATGGGACTTATGCGCCTCCAAAAAATCGCAATGTTCTTTCACCGTCGCATCAGAACCGATTGAGTTGAAAGCCATCACAGCGATCTCTTCCTCATTAAAACGAAGTTGAAGAACTGCGTCGTCTAACTCCCTGGCCAACCTAAGGGGCCAAAACTGATCCCCCATCGTTATTACTTCCTCAACATTTGCAGGTGTTTTTCCCGTCGGACCCTTGATCAAAAGTTCTGCGATGGACTCCGCCCGCTTAATCTCAACTTCTAAACTCGAATATGATAATCGATCTTCTTTTATTTCTAACTTAATAGGGTTCAAAGTCACGCCCACCTCATCTACGGGTCGATCTGACGCAGATGCCATTGCCTCCACACGTGATGATAGTGTTTCCTCAAACAAAGATGGGGAAGCTAATTCATCCACTAAATTCCATTCTAAAGCTCTGTTGCCCCGCACACCTTCCTCAGTCGCACAGAAAATATCTGCTCTATCCCTTCGAACTTTGCGCTTATCAGTTACCCTCGTAATACCCCCAGTGCCGGGCAACACAGCAAGCAGGGCAACTTCAGGCAACGACACACCAGATGAACCATCATCTATTAAAATAATATGATCTGTTGCCAGCGCCAATTCATACCCCCCGCCCGCACATGCACCTCCAACCGCAGCAACAAAAAACTGTCCAGAGTTATCATTAGCATCTTCAATTGAATTTCTGGTTTCATTTGTAAATTTACAGAAATTTACTTTGTGCCCGTGGCTTGCCCCACCCAGCATTTTGATATTAGCTCCAGCACAAAAAACTTTTGGTTTGCCTGAACTCAAAACGACCACCTGAACTTCTGGGTGTTCAAAGCGTAATCGTTGAAGGGCATCATGCAACTCTATATCCACCCCGAGATCATATGAATTTAGCTTCAATTCATATCCGGGAAACAGACCTCCAGATTCCGAAACATCCATTATCAAATTGGCTCGTTTTCCAACGACATTAATCTTCCAGTGTTTATACTTTTCTGGATTTGTGTTAAAATTTATGCGCATTGGCGCTACTCTCTAACGGTTATACCAACTTTAGTTAAGTTAAATATTCCTCTTATATAATGCAGTATTATACAAGATCAAAAGTTAATATAATGAAACCAAAATTCTATGGTATCTATTGTTAGTTTGAACACCTATCAAAAAAGTATCAAATATTGTTTGTGGGGAAAGCGGAGTAAAAATGAAAAACACCAAAACATTACGTAATCTGATAAGCTCCGGAACTTTTCTTCATCTGCCTTCAGTTTACGATCCACTTAGCGCCCGCCAAGTTGAGCAAGCTGGGTTTGAAGCCACGTATGTAGGAGGATATGTCTCTGGTGCCTCAAAAGCTATTAGCGAACCCTTATTAACACTCACCGAGCAGGTCAACATTGCCTCTGAAGTCTCTAATTCTGTATCCATACCTGTATTAGCCGATGCCGGTGCTGGTTTTGGTGAACCGCTTCATTCAATGCGAACAGTTAGGGAGTTTATCCGTGCCGGTATTGCAGGCATTCACATAGAGGATCAATTTTTTCCTAAAAGAGCACATTATCATAAATACCAGGTCCATGCGATCTCCACCGCTGATTTTACAACTAAAATTGAGTACTCTTGCAGAGCCCGTGACGAGATTGATACAAATTTTCTCATCATTGCACGGTCAGATACCTGTCGAGAAATGGGACTCAAAGAGGCCAGTCACAGAATTAACTCCGCCGCTGAAGCAGGAGCCGATTTAGGGTTAATCTTCCCACGAAACGCAGAAGAGACAAAGAAAGCGCCAAAAGTGTGTAATATTCCACTAGTTTATGTCCAGAGTAGAGGAAATAGGGATGGCAGACCGTTATTCTCCCGCCAAGAACTTCAAGAGATGGGTTATGCAATGTGCATAGATGCGCAAGTTGTTATCGCCGCCGCTTTTGTCGCGCAGCGAGACATGTTGAGGGAACTGAGACAAACAGGAGATTATAAAACTATAACCGCAAAGCAGATGGTCGATGCGCGACAAGAGATCGAAGATATAATAAATCTAGATAATTATTATGAAATAGAGGCTGCTACTGTAGAATCCTGAGATATATCAAAAAAATTACCTTTGGCAGTAAAATTTTAGCCAACTATTAATCTATTTCCAATATTGCTGTTTTAAAAGTTTTTTGTACAGCTTACCGTTTTCTCGACGGGGCAAATCCGTCACAAAATCAATTGAGCGCGGGCTTTTAATTTTACTTACTGTTTCCCAGCAATATTCAATTAACTCTTGCGCCAGACCCTTTCCCGCTTTTTCTGGATTAGTTAATTGTACTATGCCTTTAACTTCCTCACCAAAGTCAGAATTAGGCACTCCTATCACAGCTACATCTCTAATTTCAGGATGAGACAACAATCTATTTTCGGATTCCTGCGGGTAAATGTTAACACCACCAGAGATAATCATATTCGCTTTTCGGTCGGTAATGAAAAGATAGCCCTCCTCATTTATATGACCGATATCACCCAAAGTGCTCCAATCATATTGGTTACGCGATTCTGCAGTCTTAATCCTATCGTTATTGTATTCAAATATTGGTCCGTCGGAGAAATAAATAAGTCCCGTTTCTCCTACCGAAAGCTCCTCCCCATCATCCCCACAAATCCTAATACGTCCAATCTTAGCCTTGCCGACAGAACCCTTTTGAAGCAACCATTCCTCGCTATCAATGACTGTGAGCCCGTTACCTTCAGACCCCCCATAATACTCCCAGATGATCGGTCCCCACCAATTCAGCATTTGCTGTTTAATCTCAACTGGACAAGGTGCTGCCGCGTGAATGGCGCAATTGACGCTTGAAAGATCGTACTCAACGCGTGTGTTTTCTGGCAACTGTAGCAAACGAATAAACATAGTTGGAACCCACTGACTATGCGTTACCTTATATTTTTGTATCAATCGAAGGGAGGTTTCTGCATCAAACTTTTCCATTATGACGACCGTTGCCCCAAACCGTAACGTGCGTAATGAAAATAATAATGGTGCGGCATGATATTGTGGGGCCGTCGATAAATATACTGTATTCTCATCAAAGCCATATATTTTAGCAGTTAACTTGTAGCCGTCTGAAGGGACACCAAAGGTTCCCGTAGGCATAGGCTTTAGAATACCCTTTGGCATCCCAGTCGTACCTGACGAATAGAGCATCTCAATACCCTCCAACTCATCAATGGTTTCTGTTTTTGCCTGTTTTGATAATCTCTCCTGGAGATTGTTAAATCCCAGTATTTCTCCATCAGTTACAAATTTATTTTCAGATGAGATATTTTTCATTTTTAGGGACGAAACAGTTTTTTCCATAGCCTTTGAGGTGATGAACAACGCCGCCCCAGAGTCATTTAAGATATAATCGATCTCTTTTTGAGTTAGATGAGTGGCAATGGCAACAAAACGTAATCCAGCTCTAAATACCCCCCAAGCTATCGGCATATACAGAGGGTGATTCTCCAATAAAACAGCAACACGGTCGCCTTTACTCAAACCATTTTGACACACCATATGTGCTATTTGACAGGAAATTTTCTCGAACTCGCCAAAGCTTATTTGTTGCCCAGACCCTCCCATAATTATAGCTGGCTTGTTTGGGGTTTTTTGCGCAAAAACTCCAGGATGGCTAAGTTTATTATTAATACTATTCATCACCACAGTCCTGATAAAAACGATCTTGAGAGAAACACCTTTGACAGAGTGCAATTATACGCAATCATTGCTAGCATCGAAAACTACTGTCTAACAAGGAATTTCAAATGGGGCCTCTTAAAGGAATAAAGATAGTCGAAATGGTTGGCATTGGTCCCGCACCACATTGCTGTATGATTTTGTCAGATATGGGGGCAGAAATAATTCGAATTGACCGACCAGGGGGCAATAAAGTAGGAGGAACCAACGAAGCCGCCATATTGAATCGTGGACGAAAGTCAATCGCCTTAGATTTAAAAACATCAGAGGGAGTAACCACAAGCCGACGGCTCATTCAAAAAGCAGATGCTGTAGTTGAAGGCTTTAGGCCCGGTGTTATGGAAAGACTTGGACTGGCACCCGAAGTTTGTCTCAAGGACAATGAAAAATTGGTATTTGGCCGAATGACCGGTTGGGGACAAGATGGTCCACTCTCAAAGGTCGCTGGACATGATATTAATTACATCGCCTTAGCTGGTGCTCTGGGGGCTATAGGAGATAAGGAACGGGGCCCAGTCCCCCCTCTAAACTTAATCGGTGACTTTGGCGGGGGCGGTATGATGCTGGCTTTTGGTATTGTTTGCGGAATACTAGAATCTAGAATGTCGGGCAAAGGACAAGTCATAGATGCATCGATGCTAGAGGGATCAGCCTTATTGATGGCCGGCATTCTTATGGCAAAGAACACTGGCACCTGGGATCATCCTCGTGGTGAAAACTGGCTAGATGGGGGTGCAGCCTTTTATGGAACATATCAATGTGCAGATGATGAATGGATTTGTATAGGATCGTTGGAGCCACAATTTTATAATTTGCTGCGGGAAACATTAAAATTAAAAGAACCTATATGGGATAGGCAATGGGATCATGACAGCTGGCCGGAGCAAAAACGTCTATTATCAAAGAAATTCAAGAAGAAAACCCGATCCGAATGGACGTCTATCATGGGCGAACTTGATATTTGTTTTGCACCTGTTCTCAATCTAGATGAGTTAATGGATCATCCTCACAACAAAGCTCGCTCAGTGTTCATTGAGACCGATGGGAATATTCAACCGTCACCTGCGCCGCGCTTTAGCCGAACTCCCGGTCAGATTCAGCACCGAGCTGTCAAACCAGGTGAGAATAATGATGAAATTCTAAAAAAGTGGGGATTTACTGAATTGGAAATCGAGAATTTGCGAAATAATTCTATCCTTCATGACCCTAACTAAAAATAACTTTAAATAAAAAGTTCTTTATGGAGTAACACACGATGCCACATTCCCTAGATGCGCTTCTTAGGCCTGAATCAGTTGCCGTCATAGGCGCATCCGATAATCCTGCAAGAATCGGCGGCCGCCCGATATTTTCAATGTTAGAGGGTGGCTTCAAGGGGCGTTTATATCCAGTAAACCCTAATCGAGAGACAATTCAGGGATTAAAATCTTACCCAAGTATTTCATCCGTTCCTGAGGCCGTCGATAGCGTTGTTATATCAGTTCCTGAAAAAATAGCGATTGATGTCGTTAAAGAATGTGCGGCAGCCGGCGTGAAAAGCGTTGTGATGTTTACATCAGGATTTGCAGAGATTGGGGCTGCTGGAGTTCATGCACAGTCAGAGTTGAAAACAATTTCGTTAAATAGTGGAATGAGAATAGTTGGGCCAAATTGCCTCGGTGTATTTAATCTTAATCAAGGTTGGTTTGGGACATTTGCAAATACATTAGCCAGTAAGAAGATCCCAACTGGACCAATTGGTATTGTTACACAAAGTGGCGCATACGGCGGTCATCTTTTCACTATCACGCAAAATAGAGGGGTAGGAACAAACTATTGGGTTACCACTGGGAATGAGGTTGATGTAGACGTGGCCGAAGTTATTGAATTTTACGCAAAAGAGCCGGATATTAAAGTTATCGTATCCTACGCAGAAGGAATTAAAGACGGTAATCGATTATGTAAGGCGTTAGATGCCGCACGCAAAGCCAAAAAACCTGTCATTTTCATGAAGGTTGGTTCAACCGAAGCCGGTGCTCGGGCTGCTGCATCACACACAGCCTCGCTAGCGGGCGAGGACGCGATTTACGACGGAGTATTTAAACAATTCGGTGTCTATCGAGCAGAAACAACAGAAGAAATGGCCGATATTGCCTACGTCTGTCAGTTTGGACGCTATCCTTCCGGTCCAAAGATTGGTCTCCAGACAATATCAGGTGGTATAGGTGTACAACTGGCAGATGCAGCCACGAAATACGGTTTCGACGTAACGCCCCTGCCAAAAAACACGCAAGATAAAATACTTAATTTAATCCCCTTCGCTGGGGTGAATAATCCTATTGATTTTACAGGCCAAGTTCTAAACGAGCGTAAACTACTAGAAGAAAGCATGCGTCATGTCATAGATGAGGCTGATTATGACAGTCAAATCTTATATCTTGCTAGTTTACCAATATCCCAATTCACAAAAGATATCAGTTTAGAAATATTCACCTCACTGAGAAAGCAATATCCAGATGAATTAATGATCCTTAGCCTCATTGGTCCTCCTGAGGCCCGCGCATCCTACGAAGCACTCGGCTATCCCTGTTTTGAAGATCACTCCCTAGCGGTGAGAGCCATGGCTGCTTTGCGATATTTTGGTGAAGTATTTAAAAAAGAAGAAGTGGTTTCTCCCATATTGATTGACAAGAAACCGGTGATTACTAGAGGACAGAGATTATCAGAGTTTGAGGCGAAAAAGATATTTTATGCTGCTGGGATGCCAATCACCGCAGAAACGCTGGCACAAACATCAGATGAGGCTATTAGTTTTTGGAGAAAAATAAAAAAACCCGTAGTTCTTAAAATCAGTTCACCCGATCTGCAGCATAAAACAGACATTGGGGGCGTAATACTGAATCTTGATAATGAATCAGAGATCGAAGAAGGCTTTAATAAGCTGCGCGACATAGGAAAGACAAAAGCAAATAAAAATAATATCGAGGGTATTATAGTTTCAGAAATGGTAAGTAACGGTGTTGAAACAGTTCTCGGTATTGTAAACGATCCCGTGTTTGGGCCCACCGTAATGTTTGGGCTTGGCGGTGTCTTCGTCGAAGTTTTGGAGGATGTAAGTTTCCGTGTCGCCCCGTTTGACGAAAAGGAAGCATCTAGTATGGTTGATGAGATTCGTGGTAGGGCCATCTTGAACGGTGTTCGGGGTGCAGATCCCGTCGATGTTAAGGCACTCGCGGGAGCGCTTTCTCAATTATCTTTTTTTGCAGCAGAAAATGCAGAAAACCTCAGTTCCGTGGACTTAAATCCACTGATTGTTCTTCCTAACGGTACGAAAATTGCGGATGCTCTAATAATAACTAAATAATGATCATTTTGAAAAACATAGCCCAAAGATTTATGCGGTTCAGAAAACAATAGTATTAATGTATTTTCATTACCGATGACGTTCATTTACTATTGTTGGGAAAATATATTAACATGCACACTACAGTTTAAATTTTACCTCAATCAATAAGATGTCGTCTTGAAAATATAGAGGAGGCTCGCGTGAAATTAACAGAGGAACAAATCCAACAATTTGATACAGAAGGCTATATATTCCTACCCTCCTGTTTTTCAAAGGAAGAGATCGCTGTCCTGAATGAGGCTGCAACTGAAATTTACGCCTCTAACAGAAAAGAAGTCTGGAGAGAAAGTTCTGGGATTGCGCGAACAGCGTTTGCCGCACATACGTACAACGAGGCTCATAGTCGGCTTGCCGCTCACCCAAGGCTCGTTAACCCGGTGAAACAAATCCTAAAAGGTAACGTTTATATGCATCAATATAAAATTAATGCAAAAGCGGCTTTTGATGGAGACGTCTGGCAATGGCACCAGGATTTTGGGGTATGGCACAGAGATGACGGGATGCCGGAACCTCGAGCGATGAATATTGCTTTGTTTTTAGATGATGTAACCGCTGCTAACGGGCCATTGTTATTCCTACCCAGAAGCCATAAGCACGGCGTAATAGATGCGGGCCATGATGTTGAAACAACAAGCTATCCGTTGTGGACACTAGATAGAGAAACAGTAACCAAATTATCGAATCAGGGTGGATGTATTGCACCAACGGGACCTGCTGGTAGTGTAATAATGTTCTCGTCCCTTTTAGTGCATGCCAGTCCGCCAAACATAAGCCCATTGCCGCGCACAATCGTTTATCTATCCCTTTGTCATGTTGATAATCATATTACACAATATAAACGTGAAGAATGGATAGCCCATCGCGACTTTAGTCCAATAAAACCTCTAACCGATAATTGCCTTACCAATGCACATACGCATGACGCGAACGTAGCTGCAGAATAAAAAAATTCAGGATGTACCTTTATTCGGAATTACAGGAAAGAGAAAAAAACGGGAACCGAATAAGGGTTTGTCTAATTGGGGCAGGAAAATTTGGCTCTATGTTTTTAAGCCAATCGGTGACAACCCCCGGATTACAGGTTACGCGAATAGCTGACCTTGACCCCAGTCGTGCTAAATTAACTTGTAAAGCTGTTGGATGGAGCGATGTCCAAATAGACTCTGTTCAATTCACCGACGACGCATTGAGGGCTATCCAACAGGATGATTTCGATGTGATAGTAGAGTCGACGGGACACCCATCTGCGGGTGTAAAACATGCTAGAGAAGCTATTAAAAACGGCAAACATATCATAATGGTTAACGTTGAAGCTGATGTATTGGCGGGCCCGTTGTTAGCAAAAGAGGCTGCTTCCGCTGGTGTTGTATATTCTATGGCTTACGGAGATCAGCCCGCTTTAACATGCGAATTAGTAGATTGGGCAAGATCATGCGGCTTTCATGTAACCGCTGCTGGAAAAGGTACAAAGTATCTACCCCAATATCACCTATCGACGCCAGAAACGGTTTGGAACCACTATGGGATCTCTGTTGAAGAAGCTACCCAAGCTGGCATGAATAGTAAGATGTTCAATTCTTTTCTTGATGGCACAAAGTCAGCTCTCGAAATGGCGGCAATAGCCAATGCGTGTAATTTAGCCCCACCAAGTAATGGATTACAATTCCCCCCATGCGGCATGAATGAATTAGCTCATGTCCTTCGACCGGCAAGTGCTGGTGGCCAACTGGAAATTAATGGACAGGTGGAGGTTGTATCATCAATTGAGCGCGATGGTCGTCCGGTCACTAATGACCTCAGATGGGGTGTTTATGTAGTTTTAGAAGCTCAGAATGATTATGCATCAAAATGCTTTAAAGAATACGGTATGAATACAGACTCGAGTGGCAGATATTCTGCGATGTTTAAGCCATTTCACTTGATCGGTTTAGAATTAAATATTTCGATATTTTCAGCAACACTCAGAGGAGTTCCAACTGGGTCTACTAAAGATTTTTGTGGCGATGTCGTTGCGATAGCAAAACGAGATCTTAAACTAGGAGAAATTCTGGATGGTGAAGGAGGCGCAACCGTATGGGGGAAATTACTGCCAGCAGACGTTTCAATCACCCAACGATACTTGCCCATAGGTTTGGCTCAAGGCATTGCACTTAACAAATCAATAAAAGCTGGAAACGCCATCGGCTGGGACGATGTTAAATTTAATGTAACAGACGATGCTATAGCATTTAGAAAATCGATGGAGTGTCTATTTTCGGCAAAGGACCAATGATATTCCTCGCTTAGTATCTTATTTTTTTATTGTTACGCCTGGGGTAGTTAGAGCTTCGCTCACAGGCTTCAACACCGTCAAATCCATTGTAGGTCTGACAAATAAATTAGGTGCCAGACGTTCATATGCGCTAGCTGCCTCAAGCGCTTGATCCTCCCTATGTCTGCGAGCAATGATTTGCATACCTACCGGTCTACCGTCTTTTGTTAGACCACACGGCACAGAAATCATAGGAAGTCCAGTTACGCTAAACACATAAGTAGACAAAAACACGTCTTGAAAACGATCAACCGCAACACCGCCAACTTGTTTAGGCAAAGGTTCGTCCAATCTAAATGGGGGAGCGCCGACAACTGGAGCCACAATATAATCGAAGTTTTCCATAAATCTTCTGACTTTGTGCCAGTATTGTGTCCTTAACCGCTCAGAACGAACAACATCTCGTACGGAAAGATCCAACGCCGCACTAACCTGATTAATCAATTGAGAGGTCATAAGATCTTTATGTTTATCGTATCGATCCGCATATCGCGCAATCATTCCAAAACCACGTGTCCCCATAATTATATCTTGAATATCGGAAGCATCAAAACAAGCCTCTTCAACATCACAGCCCAGTTGTTCAAACGCGTACGCACCTTCTTCAACCAGTTTTTCGACCTCTTGGTCCAAGGGGATGACCCCGCCTATATTTCCAACATAAGCTATTCGCCGACCGTTCAACTTCTGTTGTCCTAATGCTGCTTTGTGAAAATCCATACCGTCGCAAGGAATGCTAGATGGATCCCTATCATCCGGCCCTGACAAAACTTTCATTGCTAAACCCACGTCTGAAACGCATCTAACTATAGGCCCCTGTATATGCTCAACAAGCGTGTCCCAACCGTAGTCAGTTGGGTAAAAAGGAATACGACCAGGAGATGGACGCAAACCAGTCAGATTATTGAAAGAACAGGGGATACGGATTGATCCTCCCAAATCTGTACCGAGGGCCAAGGGCGCCATCGCAGCAGCTACAGCCGCTCCAGATCCCCCACTGGATCCACCAGCCGTAACATTTACATCCCACGGGTTTCGTGTTGTTCCAAAAATTTTGTTAGTGGTGTTTATATCGTGAGCAAACTCTGGAGTATTCGTTTTTCCTAACAAAATGCCTCCTGCATTTTTAAGTCTCTCAACAGATATTGTATCTTCATTTGGAATATCATGCTCCAACAACAAAGAGCCAAAGGTTGTTCTAATGCCTTTTGTTTGAAGGATATCCTTTACCAAAAAAGGAACACCCTCCAAATCTCGAGTAGGGTCACCAGCTTTCCGCCGGGCATCGACTGTCTTTGCTTCATCAAGAGCATTTTCATTAAGTGTACAAACAGCATTAATGACAGGATTAACCGACTCTATTTGATTAATAAACGTCTGGACCACCTCTGTCGCCGTCACGGCACCAGTATTAATCTGAGATGCTATTTTACCAGCTGACCACTCCAAGATTTCATTTGTCATAAAGAGCTCCACGACTTGGCATTAGAATTAATTATAATTGTGTATTACTAGCCATCAAACGTTTCAGGTCCTAACCAGAAATAACACTTAAATCAAGTCACTTGATCATTAGTTAAGTATTCGTTGGTATAAGGTTTTGTTTTTAAGAATAATATGTCAGTTATAATTTGTAATTATTATTAATTTGATTAAGGAGTAAATTTAATGGCCCGATTGTGTGAAGGAAGAGTTGCTATCGTAACTGGAGCCGCAAGAGGAGTTGGGAGAGAACACGCGCTCGGCTTAGCTCGCCATGGGGCTCGCGTGGTTGTCAATGATTTAGGCGGTGCGGTCGATGGAACAGGGACCGACAAATCACCTGCTCAACAAGTGGTTGAAGAGATCAAAGCTATGGGAGGTGAAGCCGTCGTGAATGGAGATGACGTTAGTTCCTGGAATGGCGCTAAAAATATGATTGATCAGGCAGTAGAAACATTTGGAACATTAGATGTTGTTGTGAACAACGCCGGTATTTTGCGAGATCGGATGCTTGTAAATATGACTGAAGACGAATGGGACTCCGTCATTCAAGTACACCTTAAAGGTACCTTTGCCCCGTCTAGACATGCCGCGGCTTACTGGCGCCAGAAATCAAAAGATACTGGTGAAAAAGTTAATGCGAGGATTATTAATACAAGCTCTACATCGGGCCTTTATGGAAATGTCGGGCAAACAAATTACGGCGCAGCAAAAGCAGGTATAGCGGCATTTACGATCATCGCTGCAAGAGAACTTGGCCGCATTGGCGTCACGGTGAACTCTATCTCTCCAACAGCCTACACCCGTATGACCGATACCTTAAGGGAGTACACTGAAGAAGATATCGAAAGACGCGATCCACGCTGGGTTTCACCAACTATTGTATACCTATCAAGCGCCGAAGCAAACGATATTACCGGCCGCGTAATCCAGGCTGGCAATGGAAGAGTTGCGGTCTGTGAAGGTTGGCGTAGGGGAGCTGAAATAGATCAAATAGAAGACGCAGAAGCCATCGGGCCATTAATTAGAGAGATGATTTCAAACGTTAGGAAGAATTCTGGAATGGACGGCCTCGAACTTGATTAATCATTAGGGGCCAGGCATGTAAATCACCCCCTGGCCCAATTTCTTATGCTATAGATGAGCTTATTAGTCCATCACGAGTGCTTTTACGAAGCTGCCTGAATGGACCGCCATAAAGACTGGCTGGTTATTGGCATTTGGATATGGTCAATATTATAATCTTGCAATGCATTTAATACTGCATGGGTTATTACCTGCGGCGCAGCTATGCATCCGGCTTGACCTACTCCTTTTACACCAAGTAAATTAGCGTCAGTTGGAACACCTTGAAAATGGGCTTTAAAAAAAGGAAATGATGCAGCCCTTGGCGCAGTATAGTCCATCAGTGAACCCGATAGTAATTGCCCTGATTCTGGGTCAAACGCCACAAATTCTTCCAGTGCTTGGCCAATACCCTGAACAACGCCACCATGAAGCTGTCCTTCAGTTAAAGCTGAATTAACCAGTGTACCATAATCGTCAACCATAACATAATCGACTAGTTTAAGAGAGCCTGTATCCGGATCAATTTCCACTTCTGCAGCATGACATCCATTCGGAAATGTAAATGGCGCCTCTTCTCTTTTATAGAATGTATCAATACCATTTTCTCCCAAACTTGGCATTAAATCTGAGTTACGCGCAGCACTCGCGACTTCGATAATTGAGACAGACCTCTGATCTTTACTGGTCAAAAAAGCTCCCTTATCAAAAGATAGTTCTTCTATATCTGTTTGAAGTAATGTCGCCGCAACTCGGCTTGCTTTCTCGATAGCCAAGTCAATGGCCAAGGCCATTGTTCCCGCGCCCATATGCATTGACCTGGCCCCGCCATGACCAAAGCCAATGGCCACTCGCTCTGTGTCAGCCTGAATATATTCGAGAACTTCAATTGGCACTCCTAAACGCGTTGATGCTATTTGCTTAAAAGTAGTTTCATGCCCCTGACCATTTGATTCTGTACCCACACGAATCTCGATTTTACCCGATTCTGTAAATTTTATGCCCACGCCCTCCTGCGGAGCCCCTCTTGCTGTCTCTAGAAAACAACCCACGCCAAGGCCACGAAGCAAACCTTTTTTCTGGGCGATATTTTTGCGCTCTTTAAAGCTATTTCTTTGAATATGTTCACTTGCTTTTAATATATTTTCCTTAAATGCGCCCGTATCTATTCGCATACCAAAAGCAGTTTCATGTGGAAATTCATCAATCGCATTTAACAATCTGAGTTCTACAGGATCAAACTTACAACGCAAAGCCGCCGTGTCTATAAGCCTTTCGATTATAAAATTTGCTTCCGGCTTACCCGCACCTCTGTAGGCATCAATTGGTGTAGTATTTGTAAAAACTCCAACTGATTCCATATAAATGGATGGAATTTTATATATACCCCCCATTGCCGTTGGAGCTGAATTCGTTGAGGCATTGGGCCCGCCCGCCGATAAATATGCTCCCATATTAGCGGTTAAGTTAGCTTGTAGAGCTAAAAAACGACCTTCCTGATCCAAGGCAAGTTTAGCAACCGTCCGTATGTCTCTGCCATGAAGGGAGGCTGCATGATCCTCTGCGCGGTCTGCTACCCATTTCACCGCCCTCCTCTGCTTTTTAGAGGCCCAGAGTAATAAAACCCATTCAGGAAAAAGAAAGTTTTTTAGACCAAATCCTCCACCTACATCCGGAGCAGATATTTGAATTTTCTTCTCATCTATTGAAAATACTGATTGAGCCAGTTGTTCACGTATTGCATGAACGCCCTGAGCTGTGCAGATAAGACGCATAACGTCATTTTCCGGATCGTATTCTCCTATACCAGCCCTTGGTTCTATTGGAAGAGCCATTACGCGGTTATTCTCGATATCAAGTTCTACAATATGTGCAGCACCATGAAAAGCAGCCTCGGTAGATTCTTTCTCCCCTTTTTTGAAACGATACGCTATATTTTTTGGGGCATTAGACCAGATTAACGGGTTGCCATCTTGCATTGAATTCATAGGATTAACTACTACTGGCAATGCCTCATAGTCTACTAGGACCAATTCGGCAGCCTCTTGAGCAGCCATCTCCGTCTCAGCGAGGACTAGCGCTACAGGGTCTCCCACGTAACGGACTTTATCCCTCGCTAAAGCATATCGTTCTGCAACAACAAGAGGTTGTTCGGCAACAAATTTAGTCGTACAAGGCAATGGACCAACGCCATCTTTTGCAAGGTCATCTTCTAAATAAATACCGCAGACACCATCGACGGTTAATGCATCCAAAATATCGATATTTATGATTTTAGCATGACCATGTATCGATCTAACTATTTTAGCATATAATTGATTTTCCCGGTTAATATCTGCAACATAGCGTCCTTTTCCCCTTAAAAATCGTTCATCCTCAAATCGATAGGCCGACATTATCTTAAAACCTCTCAAAATCTCTTAATATAAGCTTAAGTCTAAGCCCGTCTGGTATAATTTATAATAACTCAAAATAATTATTTATTTTAATTATTTGAATTGTTCTCTCTTCCACTTTTTTTCATTCCTATTTTGATAGACATTATTTTTATTCAGCTAGACAAATAATACTACCATTAAAACAACAAAGGCCCCCACTCGGGAGCCTTCGCTTGATTTATAGGTTCGTTCAATTAAAACTGATCTTTAACCTTCAGTACCTGACGGCCACGGTACATCCCAGTCTTGAGATCAATATGGTGAGGTCTATGTAGTTCACCAGTATCAGGGTTCTCTACATACGCATCGGCTTTGATCGCATCATGTGCTCGTCTCATATTTCTTTTTGATGGTGTGGTTTTCCTTTTTGGAACAGCCATAGCTGCATATCCTTTATATATCTAATTTGTCTATCAGGAAACGTTCGGAGAATGTCATAGTACCAATAGTCGTGTTAATCAAGTATAATTATGAGACTATTTCGTCCTAATTTCCCCAATTTTTCGAGCTAAAATGACTAATATGATGCATTTCTACTCGAACTCTATTATTGCTTGATCTACAGCAAGAGTATCGCCAGCACTCGCATGAACTTTTAGAACAATCCCTTCTTGTTCTGCTTTCATTACATTTTCCATTTTCATGGCCTCAACAACAGCTAATTCCTGGCCAGCTTTTACATGCTCACCCTCGGATACCGCAACCGATATAAGCAGTCCGGGCATTGGAGAAAGCAGATACTTCGACATGTCCGGTGCTAGTTTAATTGGCATTAATTCCACCAGGTCTGAAAATCTAGACGGCACCAATGTTACGTTGAGTTCACAACCATTATACTTAAGGCGGCATCTGCCACCGGACTGTTCAACCTGAACCGTCATACCTATATCGTCCACTATGCCTTCGAACCGCTTTGCTCCCAGATTACAGGAACCCCGCACCTTGGAAGTTCCTTTTTCATGAGATACAATATAAGCATCGTCAGTTTCTTCTAGTCGCAAATTTATCCTTTGGTTTTCCTTGAAGATGCTAACGCAAAATGATGTCGTCTCCTTAAACGCGGCACGGCGTGCCAAATTAATCTGACCCGAAATCGTTTTATCTCTTAAGTCTCTGTTGTAAGCGAATACCGCAGCTATCGAATACATACGGGTCTTTATTTCCTCCGACAGCTCCGTGCCACTAAATCCTGAAGGAAATTCCTCTGCTATAAACCCTGTATTAAATTTCCCTTTTTGAAATCGGGGATTAGCCATAACAGCCGACAGAAAATCTATATTGTGATTGACGCCATTTATTTGAAAAGAGTTTAAAGCCACGGTCATGCGATCTATTGCTTGCTCTCTGTTATCCGCATTTGTGATCAGCTTCGCGATCATAGGATCATAAAACATGGATATTTCTGATCCTTCAGCTACACCACTATCTATTCGAACACCTTCAAGCCTTTCTGGTTGTTGATACTTAACCAAACGCCCTGTTGATGGCAAAAAGCCACGATATGGATCTTCGGCGTAAATACGTGTTTCAATTGCCCAGCCTTCCAATGTCACATCAGCCTGCCTAAACGGCAGCTCTTCTCCGGCCGCTATTCTGATCATTAATTCAACAAGGTCTAATCCTGTGATACACTCGGTTACGGGATGTTCAACCTGGAGGCGCGTGTTCATCTCCAAAAAATAAAAGTCTTTGTTCTTATCAACAATAAATTCAACCGTTCCTGCAGAACAATAATCAACTGCTTTTGCAAGCAAAACTGATTGCTCACCCATCAATTTTCGAGTTTCAGCGTCGAGAAATGGACTTGGGGCCTCTTCGACGACTTTTTGATGTCGACGTTGTATAGAGCATTCCCTTTCACCTAAGTAGAGAGTATTGCCTTTTGAGTCAGCAATAATTTGAATTTCTATATGCCGCGGTTCTTCAACAAATTTTTCTATGAAAACACGATCGTCACCAAAACTAGAAATAGCTTCATTTACTGCTGACTTAAAACCTTCCTTGACTTCTGTTTCGTTATACGCCACCCGCATCCCTTTACCGCCACCGCCGGCTGAGGCTTTAATCATCACAGGATAACCGATGTCGCCAGCCACTTTCACAGCTTCAATATCGTCTGCCAAGATACCAACGTAGCCTGGTACGGTATTAACACCGGCTTCTGCAGCTAATTTCTTTGATTCAATCTTATCACCCATCGCCGCGATTGCTTTGTTCCTGGGACCAATAAAAACGACACCTTCGGCTTCAAGTGCATCCGCAAATGCAGCGTTTTCAGAGAGAAATCCGTATCCCGGGTGAACCGCTTGGGCACCAGATTGTCGCACCGCATCAATCACCTTTTCAATTACAAGATAACTCTCAGCAGAAGTGGAACCACCTATGCAAATAGCCTCGTCCGCCTCGCGAACATGCAAGG
>QBVV01000038.1 GCA_003284265.1 SAR116 cluster bacterium AG-313-A07 | reverse complement strand
CTGCGATCAATCAGTATTTTCTCCACGCACGAATGGTTAAAGACTGGGGATTCGAGCGTTTAGGTAAGAAAATTTACGAAGAGTCTATTGGTGAGATGAAACATGCGGACCTACTGATCGAAAGAATTTTGGTTTTAGATGCCTTGCCCAATCTTCAAGATCTTGGAAAACTCCGTATAGGTGAAAACGTCCCAGAAATTTTCGAGGCGGATATTTCGGTAGAATTAGCTAATCAAAGCTGTCTGAAAACAGCAATTGAGACTTGCGAGGAGGCGAGAGACTACGTTTCGCGTGAAATCCTCAAGACGATACTGGAAGACACGGAAGAACACATAGATTGGATTGAAACTCAGCAGTCAAGAATTGAAAAAGTCAGTCTGCAAAATTTTTTACAGGAAGAGATGTACAGCGATTAGTTTATTTCAAAAAACAAAGACTGCCAACTTTCAAGTGCCAGTTTCCTATCCGTTGGTGGCGTTTTAGGATTATAAATTGTCTGATATTTAGATTGTTGGCGTGCCCCGCAAACAGGTCCTATGCATAACACGGGGATGTTGTGTGGCATCAAAGTTTGGGTCGGCTCGGTGCAGCAAGCACCGGTTGTCCCACATTAGAAGATCACCATCGCGCCAGCGATGGCGAAAGATAAAGTTCTCGTTTGTAGCGTGTTTTTCGAGAGCCTCGATTTTTAGCCTACTTTTCAATATATTCTGTCCTTCAATATGGGAGGCGTGCATTCCTAAAAACAGACATTTCCTTCTAGTTTCGGGGTGCTCTCTAACAAGTGGATGGGTCATTGGTGGTGCATCATCTATTTCTTTTTGGCTTAACTTGCGTCCTATATTTTCTCGTGATAATTCCCAACTGTGAACAACCTTTTTATCCTTAAGTTCGTTCTGGGTTTCATCTGGTAATGCTTCATAGGCAGCGTACATGTTTGCAAAGCACGTATCCCCGCCATTGGGTGGAAGGCATTTTGCGTGCAATAATGTCGCCATAGATGGTGCTTCTCTAAACGACTTATCTGAGTGCCATAAAGTCGATTTAACTTTACCTGTTGGGTGGCCATGCTCGTCCAGATTTGTAACAATATGTACGAAAGGAGAATCTGATTGGCCTTTATTGGTAAGGGTGTGTCTTTCAAGCGTGCCAAACTGTTCAGTGAAAGAGACTTGTTCTGATTTATTAAGGTCTTGGTTTCGAAAAACAAGCAATTGGTATTTTAGAAACGCCTCATAAATACAAGCTTTGGTCGTCTTGTTTAATGGTTTTCTGAGATCAACACCTATGACTTCAGCTCCCATAAGTTTTGAAAGAGGGAGGATTTTAATGCCTCCAGTAATAAAGGTGTTTGTTTTGTATCTACTTTTGTGTTGTAACATCAAATCCTCTAGCTTTGAGTAAGTATGCGCTAGTGCTAGATCGTTTCTCTACCACTTTACTATCACTTTTTAGTTTCATCTTTTAAACATATTGTGAAATTAAAAACTCAGCAAATCCCCTTATGATATATTATTTATCCTTTCTGGCAGTTGCACTGATAGGGGGCGAAAATTTCTTTCACGTAACATTTTAAATTTCATTCTCGTATTATGGAAAGACTATAAAGTTTTTAGTTATGAAATTTGACAAGGTACTAGACACCGTTAAGATCGCATGGGTATGCAATTAATAAATGGCGAATGGGAAGATTTTTATGGAACCCTATTTTGAGCTTGGTCCGTACACACGTTCTATAACCACTAAGTCTGAAGAGGCAGAAACTTGGTTTAACAGAGGACTGAACTGGTGTTATGCATTTCATCACAAGGAAGCGATCAGGTGCTTTACTAAGACAATCGAGCTCGATCCATCGTGCGTCATGGGTTATTGGGGGGTAGCCTATGCAACTGGGCCATACTACAATATTCCTTGGGAGAAAATGTCACCCTCAGGACGCCCGGAAGCAATAAGAATATGTTATGAATATTCTCAGAAAGCGAAAGAGCTTCGCGAAACTACTCCTTTATTAGAAGTAGAAAAAGTATTGTGCGATGCTCTTGCCGTCAGATTTCAAGCCAACAAAGCAAACGAAATTGAAGAACTTAAGAAGTGGGACGATGATTATGCCGATGCAATGCGACTTGTATATCGGGATTTTTCTGACGATTATGATGTGTGTGCATTGACTGCGGAGGCACTTGTTGTTCGAACGCCATGGCAACTCTGGGATTTAAAAAACCGTACCCCAGCGGAAGGAACATTTACGGAAGAAGCTATAGAAATTGTTGAAAAAGCCCTTGGGCGTATTGAAGAGGAAAAACATACCCCTCACGCGGGCCTACTTCATTTTTATATCCACATAATGGAAATGTCGCCGGAGCCGGAACGCGCACTTTTGGTTTCTGATCAGCTGCGGCCTCTTGTTCCTGGTTCTGGGCACCTTATCCATATGCCTTCTCATATTTACGTTTTATGTGGTCAGTATGAAAAAGTAATAGCTTCTAATATTGAAGCAGCTGAAGCGGACAAAAAGTATTTAGAGGTAGATAGTGAGCTTGGTATTTACTACATCTACCTGCTGCACAATTTTCATTTTCAAGTTTATGGGGCAATGTTCGCTGGTCAGTACGAACCGGCAATACGTGCTGCAGAACAAATGCAATCTATTGTGCTCCCAGAATACCTGGAAAGCGATCACGCATTCTTAGTAAATTATCTTGAGGCTTTCAGTAGTATGAAAGCTCACGTGTTAATTAGATTTGGAAAATGGCAAGAAATTTTAGATGAGCCTTTGCCATCAGAACCGAAACTGTTTTGCGTCACCTATGCAATATGGCAGTACGCAAAGGGTATCGCTCACGCAGTTCTTGGAAATATTGATGAGGCCCTCACACAACAAAGTAAATTGAGCGATGCGGTCTTGGCATTACCAGAAGAAAGGATCATTTTTCATAATGATTCAAAAGATGTATTAGAAGTTGCGAAAAGGATGTTAGCAGGCGAACTTGAATATAGACGCGAGAATTATGATGTGGCTTTTAATAATCTCCGGCAGGCTGTTGAGTGCTACGATAATTTAAACTATTCAGAGCCGTGGTCCTGGATGATGCCTCCTCGGCATGCTTTAGGTGCGTTGTTACTGGAACAGGGACACGTAGAAGAAGCAACTGAGGTATATCGTGCGGATTTAGGACTGGATGATACGCTTGTTCGTCCATCGCAGCATCCCGCCAATATATGGAGCCTGCTTGGCTATGCGGAGTGTTGTGAGAGACTAGGCGATGAAGCGAACCTTGAATCTATTCGCCTGGAGTTAGATCACGCAAAACAGATTGCGGATAACTCAATTCAAGTGTCCTGTTTTTGTCGTATCAAACATGGCTGTTGTGATTAAAGAATTTTCGTCCTAAAGGGGAAATAGGCTCAGCAGGTATAAGATTTGACCCGGCCATTTTCTCGGCCTCTTTCAAAAGTAAGGTGCCGAATCCCCGGCGCCTAAATGCAGGATTAACGAAAAGATATGAAAGTTCGCTTTTTGAGGTATCGGTTACAGCATAACCAATCGTGGTATTTTCATCGACTAATGTGATCGTTCCGTCGCTGTTAATGTTAATTTTCATCATCATAACTCCCCAATTATCTACGAGTAGTTGATTTTCTTGGATCATCACTAACGTCAAAGAGAGCTTCTGTTGCACGTTAAATAAATTTAAAATCTAGTTAGGGCATAAAGAAAATTTGCTTGCTTGTTGTTGCTTTTTAGAAATATAAACAATTATGGAAAATCCGCAGATAACAGAAACAATAGAAAATCTAAAAGGTCGCCGGGCTTACGAAGAAAAAAGGGCGACGAAGCTTGGTTTTTCCAGTTTATATGAATATTTCGAAGATAAAATCGCAAAACAAGCATTTGAGACTGAAGAAAATGCGTCGAGGATGTTGCGGTTTAAAGCCGAGAAAGAACTTGCAAAGAAATCTAGACAGCCAAAGAAAAAAAGTTGTGGGTGCTGCTAACCAGATACTGTTTTGGTCTCTGTACAATAACATTTCTTCCAACGATAATTTTTGAACGGTAAAACTTAAGAGGCATATGGAAAAAGTCTACAAGGGGCTCACTCGAAAAGAGATCGAAGAGCAATATATGCTGCGTAATACTCGTCCCGGTTATGAAATAACAGATATCCCGCGTTGGCAAAAATTATCAACAAATTTCCGTGCCAAGACCGCAAATAAACTTGACGTTGTTTATGGCTCATATCCGCGAAATAAACTAGATTTATTTTACCCTGACAACTCCCCCAAAGGTTTTATATTGTATATCCATGGCGGGTACTGGCAAAGAGGCGATAAAAGTGTTTATAATTTTATTGCTGAACCTTTCGTCAAACGGGGTCATTCAGTTGCTGTAATGAACTATCAGATGTGCCCAGACGTCAAATTAATTGAAATAGCACCGCAAGTTCGCACTGCTATACTATATCTTTGGCGTAACGCGGACTGCCTAGGGATCCCAAAAAATAACTTTAATTTATTGGGTCATTCCGCCGGCGCACATCTTGCAGCGGAAATGTTGTTCACAAACTGGCGAGAACTAGATCACAATTTGCCCACCGACTTAATAAATGCAGCAGTTGCTATTTCTGGTATCTATGATTTCGAACCTATTCTTTTTTGTACTGAAAATAAGGGGATGAGAATAGATGAAGAAGAGGCAAAGGCGGCTAGCACCATTTACCGACAACCGACATTAAATATTCCTAATATAATCGCATTTGGATCAAATGAACCCGCAGAACTGCAAAGGCAATCGATTGATTTTGCAAAGGTATTATCTACTGATTCTAATAACACAGAGCTGATTAAAATAAATAATGCAGATCATTTTGAGACTGTAGATACAATAACAGATGAAAATAGCAGGTTGTTTGCTCAGACCTGTAAACTATTTGGTTTATTTTAATCGAGATACATCTTGGCTGTTGTTATTGGTGCTTCTGGACTAACAGGTGATGATACGATGAGTGGTGCCTAGGATGAAGTCACAGCGTTTGATACAATTAAAAAACATAAAAAGGCCCTTCTGAGTAATCTTACGAAACAATATATGGAAAATAAAAAAAACTGGTGACTCCGACAGGATTCGAACCTGTGGCCTACAGATTAGGAGCCTGTGGGGCTATTCCTTTACCTTATTGTTTTTATTGCGTAAGTTATGTGGTCGGAGGAAAAGTGCAACGGTTGACGCATTTTTCTCTGTTGTTAGTCCAGATTTAAAAGTGCTTAAAGCTGGCTCATAAACCGCATAATGTTTTCTGTAAGTATCAATCGAAATATTAAACTGGTCACAAATTTGGTCACTGGTGTTTTTGCCACTACAAACAGCGTGGGTGATTGCAATTCGTCTAAGATCGTGCGGCGTTAATTCTTCTCTGATTTGCTGCTGACTTCCCCGATCGCTTTTAAAACCCTCATATTCTGCTTCAGTCAGCCAAGTATCTAGCCGACGATTTTGCGGATTTTCTCAGCGTCTAAGTTGATCAAGCATCCCAGACAGCATCGCCATCGATTAATTCATGAACGCTGCTGCGACGACAATTATGTTCAAAGCAGGAAGCACGAAAAACCATATGATGGCTATGATGTTAAGTGTTTTTTTTAGATTAGGAAATTTGCCTGCCGACGTTGCAGCAAAAAGTAAGATTAATAATAAAATAGTTGCTGGTACTGAAGCTATAAAACTAAAAAATGGAAAGAATCCGTATGCCCCTTTGGCAGTAGAACTATACCCAAGCGAAATTAAGATGATCGCAGTTAAAACTGTGAAAATGAAATAAATTATAAATCCCATTATTGCTGCGATAACATCTTCACCGTAGGAATTTCGGACTAATAATTTGTATAAAAGATTTTTCATATTACACGCCCACGCTTGCATGAATTATGGAAAGAATAACAAAAATGACGCGCGGCGAAAAGGTTTGTGCTTTTATTGAGCAATAGTACTTAATTCCAGAAGGGGTTCAGGTTGGTCAGCCTATCAAGCTGATGAAGTTCCAGAAGCAGTTTATTCTGGATGTCTATGACAACCCGCATGGCACCAGCCGTGCGTATCTTAGCGTTGCCAGAAAGAATGGGAAGTTAGCACTTATTGCCGCTGTCGCGTTAGCTCATATCGTCGGAACAGCGGCCTACAGATAAAGAGTGCAACAGTTTGTGCAACAGTTAACAATTTAGCAATTCTGCGAAACGGCGGAAATGTGCAACAGTTTGTGCAACAGTAAAAAATCACAAAAAAACATCAAAACTATGCAAAAATGTGCGGAAACTGGCAGAAAACCTGTCGTAAACTGGTGACCCCGACAGGATTCGAACCTGTGGCCTACAGATTAGGAATCTGTCGCTCTATCCTACTGAGCTACGGGGCCTCCTTCCACAATTGATACCTCAGACTAAAGGCGATGTGAAGGTATAGCATAGTGGTTTATTTACAAAATAATCTACCATGCGTTACTCTTTCGTATTTTGAGTTTTCCTATACCTTAAACTTATCCGCTTCTGGAGTTCAATAATGACGAAGATAACAAACTTTGAGGTAATAAGAGTATCATTGCCGTTTGAGACAGGAGGGCCAAGAAAAGGAATGCGTCCTTCACTTGATGCATGGCTGAGTATGGAATGCATTATGGTGAAGATCAAAACCAGTGATGGTCTTGAAGGATGGGGAGAGGCATTTGGTCATGCTATGGCGCCAGGAACAGAGGCCGTTTTGAATAATATTCTTGGCCCGATGTTGTTGGGAAAAGATGCGAGAGGAATCGCGAAACGTATAGATGAAATAGAACGACCTATGCACGGATTAGGGCGGTCGGGTCCAATGATGTATGGGCTCTCTGCAATTGATATAGCCCTTTGGGATTTAGCTGGGAAGCGAGCAGGAATGCCTGTCTTCAGATTATTAGGTGGAGATAGTGGCAAGTTAAAAAAGTATGCAAGCTTAATGCGTTACGGAGGGGATATAGATGCTGTTGCTGAGAATGTAACGAGAGCAAAGCAGAACGGTTATTCAACTATCAAACTGCACGAGACAACCGTTCCAGCGTTTAGGGCTGCTCGTAATGCAGTTGAACAAGAGGATAATATATGCCTAGACGTAAACTGTCCCTGGACTGTTGCGGAGGCAAAAGCCATCGCTGAGGAAATTCTATATGATGGTTTCCATTGGTTGGAAGAACCAGTTTGGCCCCCTGAGGATTTTATTGGATTAGCCGAAGTTAGGGCAGAAGGGGTACCGATCTCTGCAGGCGAAAATATGACGACATTGCATGAATTTAAATCGGCTTTTGAGGCAGAGGCGGTCGACAACATCCAACCGAGCGTGACCAAATGCGGTGGTATTTCTGCTATGAAACGTATTTTCACTTTAGCGCAAGCCTACTCAGTGCGTGTTGTTCCTCACTGCTTTTATTGGGGGCCTGGCTACAATGCTACTGCGCATTTAGCTGCCTCAAGACCCGAACCCACACTCCTTGAAACAGCATTCATCGACCTCATCGTGCAACCTCATGGCTTATTTGACGCCTCTGAGTCATCACTAGACCTTTCGGAAAAACCTGGTTTAGGATTTGAAGCCGATTGGGAAGCGCTGAGTAGTTACGTAATTTCTAGTCACAGCATATCCGGTTGATAATGTATTTTCAAAAAAACCCTTTGTTTTGGTATTGAAAAAATGAGCAGTAAAAACCAGAAAATGACGGCGCCAATAATGCCTAGAGTTCAAGATTATGGTTTAGAAGAAGAGGATTTAAAAAAGGTAACAGCTAGGGATATTCTACTTTCTGAAGGGCTCGCTTCGTTGGTTATGGTGGTAGGAACAGCATTGTCAATTTGGGCATATAGCTGGTGGGGCATAGCTTTGGCGTGTATCGGTCTAGGTGTGCTTTATGCAGTTCGAAGAGTTTTGAATGTCGTATTACAAAGTAAATTGGATGCATCAAGATTAAATTTTAAAGCGGCCTTGAACGAATACTATATTAATCGTCATTTGTATGACGCTGAATTAGACGAAATAGAACGACAAAAACGCCTAGATAAGGAATACGAGGAATCGAACCAAAATTGAGATAAATCAGCGCTTAACTATTTTGATTTGTTTGCTTGCCACTTGTTTAAAATGGAATAGACATCTTTAGGATCCCTATTGTTGTTTTTTGAGCTTTTAATTTTTGCAGTTAATTCTATGACATAACCGTTAGGATCTCTAAAATAAATCGAGTGGATAAAACCATGATCAGAAATCCCCCGGGTTTCTATTTTTGATGCTTTCCCCTTTGAAAACATTTCTTTTAGAACCGAGGGCTCCACTTCTAAAGCAATGTGTAGATCAAAATCATGCTGCTTTTTAAATTCAAATGGTTGATCTGGTGCTTCGAAAAATGCAAGGAAAGACCCATCTCCCATTTCATAAAAAGAATGTAAAACGGAGGTGGCTCTATTAGTCTGAGTTGTTTGGATCTCAAACGCATCTGCCAACCTTAGACCAAGAAAATCTTCATAAAACTTTCGGGTTTCCTCCGAGTCCCGGCATCGATATGCGTTATGATGCAAGCCTTTTATCATTTTCTCTCCTCTGTTTTTCAAACTGTCAGTGACTGAATGACACAGAACACTCAGGTTCAGCTGGTGAGACATGGAATTTTAGTCACACGATTTTTTAATTAGTGTATTATGATTACCACTTAATCAACTGATAATAGTTCTGGTAATTAATTTGTATTTTAGGGGCAAGCATGTCTGATGAAATGAGAATTGAAAAGATAGCCAAATATCTTCACGATAGCCACGCTTCGAAAACGCGGTTTCAGAACTTAACAGGTGACCTGGCTCCAAGTTCTGTAACCGATGCTTACAAAGCGCAAAAGGCTTTAAATAGGTTGTGGGAGCAGGGAGGGCGTGGGCCGGTGGCAGGGTATAAAATAGCGTTGACGTCCAAGGCTATACAGGAACTAGTAGGGGTGGATAAACCAGTAGGCGCCGCTATTTTTAGTTCAACAGTGCATCAATCCCCAGCAAAAATTGAACTAGATCAATTTGTTCGTTTGGGTTTGGAGTTTGAAATAGCATTTGAGATTGCCGAGGATATTCCAAAAAATTCTCATTACGATGCAGAGTCAGTTGGAGCATTTGTGAAAGCAATCATGCCGGCTTTTGAATTAATTGAGGACAGAGATGCGGATTATTCAAATTTGGACCCCATGACGTTGATTGCTGATAATGCGTGGTGCGGTGGTGTCGTTTTAGGTTCGCCAAGATATGATTGGCAATCTATTGATTTATCCTCAACCCCTGTTGATTTGTCGTTTAATGGTATCGTTGAACGGGCAAATACTGGAGATGCCATGGGAAACCCGTTAAACGCTCTAGCTTGGCTCGCAAACTTGCTTGCTGAACAAGGGAGACCCCTTAAAAAAGGGAATATCGTTATGAGTGGTTCAACGCTAGCGACTAAGTTTTTGGCCCGTGACGACCATGCTATCTACAACGTCGATGGAGTTGGTTCGGTTGAAGTTCAGATCGATTAAAAAATAATTTTGTGATATTTTATAGGGAATGTGGACTTTTGGAAGAATAGTATGGCACTGACGCGTCGTAGCTTCATGGCGTTACATCTCTCTTTGGTTTGCTCTGCGTGCAGCGCCAACAAAATATATCTTCCAAAAACGACAGAAAAGTGGTGGCAAAGATATTCCAATCAATCAAAGCAATTTGTTGATCATAATTCTTGGGCCTATCTCCTGAAAAAATATCTGGTAATTACTCCTCAGAGAAACCATTTATTTGCTTATGGCGATGTCACATTGGAGGATAAAGAGCGATTAGATGGCTACCTTCATAATTTGGCATCATTTCCCGTAGAGAATCTCAGTAGGCGGGAACAGTATGCTTATTGGCTAAACTTTTATAATGCATTGGCAGTTCGTTTGATTTTGAGCCGTTATTTGGTTCTATCCATTCAAGATATTAAATTTGGTTTTCCTCCGTTCACTAATGATGCCTTTAATGAAAAGCTTATCGATATCCGAAACGAGAAATTTAGCTTAAGTGACTTGCGTCACAAAGTCCTATTGCAACTCTTTGATGATCCGAGGCTCCACTACGGTCTGTGTGATGCGGCGCTCGGTTCCCCCAACTTACCAATCAAGCCGTTCACTGGGGATTGGGTAGATAGGATGTTAGATGGAGCTGCATTAGACTTCATCAACCATTCAAAGGGACTCTTTATCGAAAATGATGAATTGGTGCTATCGGAGCTATTCCAAAAATATCCCACTGAGTTCGGTCATGGTAAAGCTAGTCAGTTAGCCGCTATTAAGAATTACATAGTCCCTGGTAGGCTCAAAAAAATAGATGTGGAAATGGCTGTACGTTACCATTTTGACTGGTCATTGAATGACGGAACTGGCATGCTCGGTTAGGAGGGCCAACATATATGTGTTCAAGTTATTACATACTGTGTTAACCTACTCTGAAGGGCTCAGAAATTGACTTTTAAAGCCAAATTAGGAGAGTGAACTATGAGGCAGATCCTACTTCCCTTTGGTGCAGATACATCTAACGATGTTCCAATAGCCGCAGCAGGTCATCTTGCGGCTCGAACCAATGCTTCAATTACCGCTATGTTTTACCCGAGACTTCCAGACCCGGTTATAGTGGATCCGATGAGTGGGGGGGTAGTGTCATATGATGGATTAGACGACGAAATCGAGGCTCAAAAATCTGCCGCTGAGAAAAATATTGTTGATAGAGCGGCGAAATGTAATCCACCCGTCGGTAGTGAGAATCTGAATGTTGATATGACCAGTTTGTCTAATTGGCGCCAAGTTGGAGAAATATGCCGTGTGCAAGATCTGACGATGGTTGGCAGGTCTCGCGAGAATCCCCATTGGCAAACGTTATTTGAAATGGCTTTATTTGAGGGAGGCCGCCCAGTTCTCGTCGTTCCACAAAAATGGGAAGGCGATTTTGGTAATACGGTTGGTATTGCTTGGAACCATAGTACTGAAACGGCTCGGGTTTTAGCGTTGAGTATGCCGATTATAAGATGTGCTAAAAAAGTATATATCATAGAGATTGATGGTTGGGTCCACGCTGGCCCTGACGGGACCGCACTTCAACGGTATCTTGCAGGACATGAAATTGAAGCAGAATTTAAGCGTGGTGCGTCTGCGGGAAATCCCGGAGAACGGGTGCTTGAGGTTGCTGAAAATGCTAATGTAGACTTTCTGGTAAAGGGAGCATTTACCCAAAGTCGACTTACACAGATGATCTTTGGTGGTGCGACGCGCGCAATATTAGATAAGTCTAAGATACCTGTTATTTTTGCTCATTAAATAGATAGTGTAATATCTAATCTCGTTAACTGAGAATTACATCACACTAGAGATTGTGAATGGCAATGATTTTCTAAATCTATTTTAGAGTGATAGTTTTATCCCAAATATTTTTAAAAGGTGGGGCGAAATGGGAAGACTTAAAGAAAAAGTAGCAATAATCACAGGCGGCGGCGGCGGGATAGGGCGTGCTACGGCAATTCGTTTTGCAGAGGAAGGCGCCCGCGTGATCGTCGCTGAAATAAATACTGACCTTGGCGAAGAATCGGCGCAGCTGGCGAGAGATGCAGCGGGTAACAGCGGCGGTGACGCCGTATTTATCGAAACCGATGTCACAAGCCATGAAAGTGTTAAAAACGCGGTCTCTGAGGCATTGGAGCGTTATGGTAAACTGGATATTCTTCACAATAACGCAGGTGGCTCTACAATGCAGGACGGGCCTGTAACCGAGGCGCCAGATGACGAATTCTGGAGGGTTATCAAACTCGATTTGTTTGGAACATTTGTATGTTCGAAACATGGTATACCGGCAATCATAGAATCGGGAGGTGGTTCTGTTATAAATATGTCTTCGAATGTGGCGTTAATGGCACTTCCAGGAAGAGATTGCTACACAGCAGCCAAGGGTGGAGTTGCGTCTATGACACGGTCGATGGCGGTAGAATATGCACCAAATAAAATTCGAGTAAATGCTATAGCACCATCCGTTACATTGTCTGATAGAGTTAAAAAACTGGTTGATGAGTCACCAGAAATCAAAAAGATCTCGGAGCAACATTTACTAGGCTTTGGGATGCCCATACATATTGCTGACATGGCTGTCTATTTGGGGTCTGATGAATCTGTGATCACAACTGGCCAAATTATGTCAGTTGATAGTGGTGTTACTATTTACTAAGAGTTTGGATAGAAATGAACCTTGTAATAAACCCTTTAAAACCGGGCAGTGAATTCGCGGCGGAGGTGGTAAACCTTGATCTTGGCAAATCATTGAACGATGCAGATTTTGCTACCATTCGAGATGCATTCTATAAATATGCAGTTTTGGTTCTCCGAGATCAAAATATCAATGATGACCAGCAAATAGCTTTCTCAGAGCGGTTTGGAGCGCTAGAGACTTCATTAGGTTTTGATCAGTACGGCGGAGTAACACGGCCAGAAATTTCGAGGATATCCAATGTGGGCGATGACAATAAAATTCGCCCGCATGATCATGAGAAATCTAGATATCATAGAGGCAATAATCTGTGGCATTCAGATTCGTCGTTTAAACCCATCCCCGCTAATATATCATTATTGTCAGGTAGGGAGGTCCCTCCGATTGGTGGCGAAACACAGTTTGCCGACGCTCGTGCTGCGTATGATGAATGGCCGGGTTCAGTATCTGGTATTACGAAAGACGATTTAGAGGGTCTTGTATGCGAACACTCTATTGTTTTTTCTAGGCAATTAATTGTTGGGGATATTTTTACGGATAAGGAGAAGAGAAAGTTACAACCGGTCCGGCAGGCTTTGATTAGAAAACATTCTGAGACAGGCCGGAAGGTTTTGTATTTGGGTAGCCATTGCCATTTTGTCGAAGGCTGGGAGTATCCAAAAAGTCGTGCTTTGATTACAGAATTGACTTCGTGGATAACAAGACCAGAGTTTGTTTATAGTCATAAATGGAAGCCTCTCGATTTGGTGATGTGGGACAACCAAGCTGTTTTACACCGTGGTAACCCATGGCCAGATGAAGATTATCGTAGGGTTATGCATCGAACCACTGTGGCAGGTCAGGCACGAACCGTTTAATGGCTCAATATGATGAACAACACATTCGCTGTTTTCTCTTAAGTAGTTAGAAATGGCGAGATTCGGGGTGCCTTTAGATTGTATACAGAACTAGACTATAACTTTTTCTTAAGACTTTTGCAGGAACAAAAGGTTCAACTTCAGGAACTTATCGATAATGTGCGCGACCAGGCTCGTCCCGTTGAGTTGGACCAGACAAAAGTTGGTCGTTTGTCGCGGATGGATGCTATGCAATCGCAAGCCATGGCAAAAGAAACACAACGTCGCAGGAACGCCGATATAACAAGAATTGATGCCGCTATTAAAAGAATAAAAGATTCCGATTATGGTTTCTGTTGTGTTTGTGATGAGCTCATTCCCAAAAAACGGCTGGAATTTGATCCTGCTACGACAACATGCGTTAAATGCGCTCAAACCCTGGCGTGGCCGAATTAAAATTGTGTATGATACGCTCTAGAATCTTTTGCAGTTGTTAGAATTGCTATGCAATTTTTGCTAAGGCATCTGCTTCTATATCGAGTTGTAATACATCATTAAATCTATTAAAAGCACCACAGAGCGCTATTCTCCAAGTTAGTTCAACGATCTGTTTCTCAGTAAAATGTTTTTTGAGTCTGCCGAACATGGCGTCTCTTACGCGATTAAAATCATTGCTTACACCGATAGAGTATTCAACGACCAGTTTATCTATTTCATCAAACTCAGGATGATCTTTGTAATCTAATATATTCTCCGCTCCTAGTGGCGAAACACCCTCTATGGTAAGAAATGGAGAATGATGAGCGACACAATAATCACACTCATTTAGCTTTGACACCGCAACCAGTGCGAGTTCCAGGTATCGACGGGGTAAGACACCTTCTTTTCGTAAATCCGTTAACATTCCAAAAACGTGTTCGAATATTGGAGGGCGGTGTGCCATTGCCCCGACTAAACTTCCAAATGGCCCATATGTCGACATATCGTCAAAAAGATGTTGCAGTCGGATTGGTACATCATCGCGCTCTACGTAGGATACCCGGGCCATTTCTATTCCTCGCTTTGTAGTCGTTACAGTATCTTCGTCATTTAGCCGTCGAATTGCAATCTCTATAATATTAAAATTTTTTATAGTAAACTCTGTCTGTGAAGTTCAATAGATGTAGGATTTGATATGACAATTAAAAATGTAGAAGTTGGTCATTACAGTATTCCTTTACCCGTGGTTCTTTCAGATAGTATGCACGGAGATATGGCTAGTTTTGAACTCATGACCGCAAGGATTTTAGATGATGAAGGTCGAGAAGGGTTAGGTTACACCTATACGCTTGGAGCTGGTGCACGGGCAATTCACTCGGTAATGCAGTCCGATATGGCACCTTTTTTAATGGATCGCGATGAAACCCGCATTGAAGAAATATGGCATGGACTTTGGTGGAAACTGCATTACGCGGGTCGAGGTGGCCTTGTGATTCATGCATTGTCGGCAATTGATATAGCGCTTTGGGATTTATTGGGGAAAAGAACAAGTCTCCCACTTTGGCGACTTCTTGGAGGGGCTGACCCAAAAGTGAAAGCCTATGCTGGTGGTATAGATCTGATGTTCAGTCTCGATGACTTGTTGGCTCAGACTGACCAAAACCTAAGCAAAGGATTTCGAGCAATTAAGATGAAGGTTGGACGCGATAATCTGCATGAAGACGTCGAGAGAATTAAGACTATGCGTAATCATCTTGGGATAGATTTTCCATTAATGGCAGATGCTAATATGAGATGGACGGTTGATGATGCTATTAGGGCTGCTAGGGCTTTCCGAGAATTTGATCTTGTTTGGCTGGAAGAGCCCACCATACCAGAAGACTTCCAAGGCCACAGAAGGATTCTCTCGGAAGGTGAGGTGCCAATATCGGCGGGAGAAAACTTACATACGCTCTTCGATTTTCAACATATGCTGGAAGCAAATGGGGTCAGTTATATAGAACCGGATGTTTCTAATTGTGGAGGTATAACTGTTTGGATGAAAGTTGCAAAACTTGCAGAGGCACGGAATTTACCAGTCACCTCACATGGGGTTCACGATATTCATGTGCATCTTCTTGGAGCTATTCCGAATGCCTCATATCTAGAGGTTCATGGTTTTGGATTAGAGCGATTTATAGAAGAGCCTTTGAGAATACAGGATGGTTATGCTACTGCTAATGAAAGAAGCGGCCATGGTATTAGTTTTGACTGGAAAGCGCTTGAGGAGTACCGAATTTCCTAAGGCGTTGATAAATGATTACATAATGGCCGTGAAGGTGTAATCGCAATTTGAGATTAAAAAGGGCCATTTAGTGCGTTTCTTGGTACTTCACCATTGAAGACCCGAATGATATCGCGACTGGCAGTTTCTGCTATCGTGTTTAGACACTCTGATGTGGAACCTGCCATGTGTGGCGTCAATATTACATTGGGGGCGTTGAATATTGGACTTTTGGGATTTGGCGGTTCCCCCTCCAAAACGTCTAGTGCAGCACCAGCAAGACGTTTTTCAGTGAGGGCATTGGCTAGCTCTATTTCATCAATTAAACTGCCCCGGGCACAGTTAATAATGAATGAGGTTGGTTTCATTCTAGAAAAAAAATCTTTGTTTATAACATGTCGGGTGGCATCTATGGCCGGAGCATGAAGTGATACAAAGTCGCTGTTTTGGGCTAATTCATGTAGACTTTTAGGTTTAGCTCCCCTTTTTTGAACCTCGGGGTCAGAAATTCCTGGATCATGCCCTATTACATTCATTCCAAATGCTTTTGCTATGATGGCAACGCGTCTCCCTATCTCTCCTAATCCCAGTAAACCGAGAGTCTTCCCTTTCAGCTCGCTTCCTGTATGTCTTGCATCATCCCAAGCTAAATTCTGTTTTACCTGATAAGCGGACTCTGGAATTTTTCGGGCTAACGAGAGCATTAATCCAATTGTTATCTCTGTCACGGCATCAGCATTAGCGCCGGGTGTATTTGTCACGTAAACCTCATGTTCAGAGCACGCTTGAAGGTCGACTGGGTCAATACCTGCACCATGTACCGCAACTATTTTCAGATCAGGTAAATATTTCAGAAATTGAGCCGTAATATAGCCTGAACGAAGCAATATACCTTTTGCCCCTTCCAATTGTTCTGCCCAAAAAATAACTTCTTTCTCCGAGAGTGGTTTATAGGGCACGTGTATCTCGCGGACCTCAGCAATATCCTTAACAACCCGATTTACGGCGGTTCGTGCTATAGGTAAATCAGGTGTTGCCGCAAGCGCGATCCAGGGGTTATCGTGTGGAGACATTTTATTAGATCCAATAGCGTTGTATAAAAAATTTTTTCACTACCAAAAAATTATAAAACAATATCTTTAGCACAAGGATAACAATTTTGGTTTAAAAAGTAGAGTTACAAATCTAATAATAATCGGTTAATTTCTCGTTTATATGAGTGAAAGTAGTCATTATGAGTAGTCCAGTACTTCAACCAACACCCCTAATTAATTTCATTAAAGACGCATTAGTGGCGGGAGGTTTTTCGCTCTCTAATTCAGAAATCGTTGCGGCACATCTTGTTGATGCTGAAATGAAAGGTGTCCCAAGCCATGGTATTAATCGGTTGGGTTTATATCTTGGTGAAGCACAACGTGATGTCATTGATCCAAAAGCAGAACCGATTGTTGATAAGATAAAAAACAGTTTATTACATGTGAATGGTTCGAGAGGTATCGGTATAGTCGCCATGAAGAAAGCAACCGATGCAACCATTGAATTAGCAAAAGTTGAAGGCATTGCCGCTGCGGGAATAACGGAATGTGGTCATACTGGAAGAATGGGTGCCTATGCCGAACAGGCCGCTAATGCGGGGTTTTTGGCTGTAAGTTTTGGTGGTGGCGGTAGGAAATTATGGGGCAATGTAGTTCCCTTCGGAGGGAAAGATCCAGTAATGAGTACTAACCCTTATACACTTGGAATGCCGGGTCTTAACGATGACCCTGTTGTGTGTGATTTTGCTATTTCCAATTGGCCTGCAGGTAAGGTTGCAGTTGCTAGAGCGAATGGCCATAAATTACCCGAAAATATTATTGTAGATAAAGAAGGAAAGTCGTCTACTAATCCCGAGGATTTCTATGATGGAGGAGCATTATTACCTGCCGCTGGTACAAAAGGCAGTGGGTTAGGTATAATTGCTGAGTTAATGGGAGCTGCGATGCTCGGTGAGGCAGTGGAATATAATTGGCTGCTCATATTAATTAAAGTAGACTCTTTTAGAGCAAAGTCGGCTTACGATAAGTCAGCGAAAGAGTTTGTGGACGAAGTTCGTGGATCAAAACCAGTAGATCCCGACGGACAAGTAATCTTGCCGGGAGAACGCGAGACTTCTCTTGCGCAAAAAGCTAGGGAAGATGGTATCTGTGTGAGCGACGGTGTTTGGGAATCTATAACAAACGCGGCAGCAGAATACGGTATAAAAGCCGACAGTTATTTTTGAATTTTCTAGGAATTGATAAGATCATCCACGCTATTAAGAGCGTTGCCCATCCTGATCCAAGGCTTCGGCAGTACCGATCATAGAATCGCGAGTTATTAATTTAACTAATTCTGCTTCACTCATTTTCTCGGTGTTGGCAGGCCGTTTTGGGATTACTAAATAACGGCAATCTGCTGTCGAATCCACTACTCTAATCTCTACAGAGTCTGGAATAGTGGTTCCAAATTCTCTGAGAACAGCACGTGGTTCCCTTACGGCTCTGGAACGGTATTCACGAGATTTGTACCATAAAGGTGGAACACCTAAGAGCGTTCTTGGATAACAGGAGCACAGTGTGCAAACAACCATGTGATGTAGTTCATCCGTATTCTCTAATGCTACTAACTTTAGTGACTCAACCGTAAAGCCTAATTCAGCCACCGCTTTATTACCATCATTGAGTAATCTATTCTTGAAGTCATCGTCCACCCAGGATCTAGCAATTATTTCAGCGCCCTTTTCTGGATTTTTTTTCTCCCAAGCTTCAATCTCATCTTGTATTTCTCTTGCGGAAAGAACATTCTTTTCAATCAATAACTCTCTGATAGCTATTTCCAAGAATTCCCAATCTTCCTTGGGTTCGGGGATATCTTTTTGAAAGACGGTATGATCGTGTTCATGCTCGTGATCTGTTGTATGACTGTTCATATTGCTTCCAACCAAGTTTCATATATGTCAGCGGTTATGGTGTCGCCATCCGCATAATCGCCCTTACCGTCCCACGCTTCATCCATTTTAAATAAAACTTGATAAAGGTTAATTTTGGGTAACCCATTTAATCCATATGCAAGCCTCTCAGGATTTGGAAAACTCCCAAAGTGCTTTATTATTGTTCCATTGCACCCGCGCAAAAACATTGGAGTGCGGATATGACCTGGTGGTAACGCATCTCCAACCCTTACAAGATCTCCGATATTAAATAAATTGGTCATATTTTGGCCAGCTGCTTTCTGGATCGCACTTCAGAAACTTTTTCGTCAAGCTCTGCCTCTGTTAAAATCCCTTTTTCAAGTAGAAGACTTTTCATTGCTAGCACCCACCTTTCGTAATAGGCGGATTCTGCATAAGTTGTTGGTTCTAAACTTTCGATTGTTCGACGATTTTCATCAGAAACCCAAAAAGAACGTGGCTTGGCTCTCAGCAATATCATCATTGCATCGATCCTACGTTCAGTCATCGTGGGTTCATGTTCAGACCGATCGATCGATCCAGCGGGAAGGCCGCCCAAATCGCTTATTAATCTTGTTGTCATTAGCTATCCAAAACACAGTTTTAATTAGAATAATAAACTAAGGTAAATATTCCCAGCAAAATCATAATCGCTATATCATTATTTTTGGTATAGTTCCCAATATTAATGCATTACTTTCCAAGCACTGGGTGCAAAAGTGTTTGATTTTATTTTTGTTCATTTTCATCTAGCTTAAACCTGTTTATAGCAGACTTGGTAGTGGTTTTAATGAGTAGTTCGTCAAGAGCGGAAACAGAAGAGGTTGGACTACGGCATTGGCTAATCCTAGCGACGGTGCAGATAACAACACTGACGTTTGGAATGACTATCACTTCAGCAAACGTAGTTCTGCCTCAATTAAAGGGGGCCATGGCCGCGACGTCGGATCAAATCGCTTGGGTGGTGACTTTTAATCTGGTGGCTACAGCAATAGCGACACCTCTAACAGGTTGGCTAGCCCAAACACTTGGTTGGCGCAATCTTCTTTTCGTTAGCCTTGGCGGGTTCACTATTTTTTCTGCGCTTTGCGGACTCTCCGATTCTTTGGAGTCATTGGTTTTATGCCGAGTAGGTCAAGGGGCTTTTGGAGCCCCCTTGATGCCTTTGGGGCAAGGTATGATTTTAGCCACATTTCCACGCAGGTTACACCCTATGGCTCTGATGATGTGGGGTATAGGTGGTGTGATTGGCCCTGTTTTGGGACCAATTCTAGGCGGTGTTGTGGCCGAGGAATTTAATTGGCGGTGGGTTTTCTTCATGATAGTCCCACTAGGAATAGCCTGTCTTGGCGTGGCGGCTATATCAGTTGGGGATCAAGAAAAAGGCACTGCCAAAAAGTTTGATTTCACCGGATTTATAGCATTAGCTATAGCGATCGGTGCTGTTCAATTAATGTTGGATAGAGGGCAGCGCCTCGATTGGTTCGAGTCTTCAGAAATAATTATAGAAGCTTGTTTAGCCGTGACTTGTTTTTACATTTTTGTTGTTCATTCACTTACAAGTCAGAATCCGTTTTTGAATCTAAAATTGTTTTTGGACCGTAATTTTACACTTGGTTGCATTACAGCTTTTGCTATGGGATGGTTAAGCTATACGCCAATTGTCCTATTCCCACCATTATTGCAGGAACTTCGAGGTTACCCCGACTCTCTTGTTGGATATTTGATTGCTGCTCGAGGGTTTGGTAACTGGCTTAGTTTTTTCATTGTTGTTCAATTTACAAGGAAGGCGCCGCGACTTGCACTGGCGGTTGGTTTAGCTTGCCAGGCTGTCGCTGGATGGGAAATGGGGCAGTTAAGCATAAACCTAACCGAATTTGATGTGTTCTGGACGAACTGCCTTCAAGGGTTTGGCTTTGGATTAGCTTACACGCCAATGGCTGTCCTCGCGTTTTCTACATTAACCCCAAAGTTTATGGTTGAAGGGTCGGGTGTTTTTAACTTGCTGAGACATTTTGGAAGCAGTGTTTTCATTTCCATAAGTATATCTATACTAATACAGAGTTCAGCCCTTAATTATTCTGATATGACCAACGGCATAAACCCGTTCAATGAATTATTCCGTTTTCCGGCTTTTACAGGTGGTTGGAATTTCGATGGGATCACCGGATTATTCAATTTGAGCGGAGAGATCATGAGACAAGCGCAGATGATTGGATATCTAAAAGCCTTTCAGCTATTCGCTATCGCTTCTGCTGTTGCTATTCCCTTTAGTTTCTTATTCGTTAGTCCTAATAATCCTAGTAAGCGTTGAAGTTATCAAGCCACTCTATTAAACACTCAATTATTATGAAGGGTTGGACAACTGCATCTCAAACAATCTGATTTAAAAGGTCTGTTTCTCCGCGTTCTAGTCTTTGAATATTCTCAATCAGGATATCCAGAACATTATCTTCATATAGACGGGTTTCACCTCCAGTATGAGGTGTTAATATTACATTTTCTATTCCCCAAAGTTCTGAGCTGGGGGGTAAGGGTTCCGGGTCTGTGACATCTATTCCAGCTGCAGCGATTTCACCATTTTTTAGTGCTGTGATTAAATCACCTTCAATGACGCATGCACCGCGTGCTACATTTATGAGATAGGCTGAATTTTTCATGGCACCGAAAGCCTCGCTATCAATAATACCCTTTGTTTCTGGAGTTAAAGGACAGCAGAGAACAACAATATCGGCTTTAGCAAGTTGGTCTAATTTGTTTTCGATCGGAAAAGAATAATCAAAACTGTTATCGATCTGTGATATATTCCGCCTCATCCCCGTTGTTCTAATCCCAAAGCCTCTGCTTATAGAAGCGATTTTCGAACCTATTTGGCCTGCTCCTATAATTAACATGTTTTTTCCAGCAAGCTCTTCCTCTCTTGTCCCTAAATCGGGGTTCATGCCCCTCCATATTTTCTGCTGTTGAGCATCTCTTGCAAGATGAGTTTGTCGTGATATGCCAAGTATTAAAGCCATTGCATGTTCTGCGACAGCGTTGGCGTTAACACCTCTGCCATTAACCATTCGAATACCTTTTGATTTTATTGCGTCGACATCGAATTGGTCATAACCGGCTCCTGCTACTTGAATAAGTTTCAGACGTTTTGCGCGCTCTAGTAGTTCATTCCTCCAAAAGCCTGTTGCTACTATGATATCTGCTTCTGATATACGGTCAGCCGTTTCTTCAGGAGACCAAGTGGAGTAATTATCTATTCCCATATTTCGGAGAGAGAATTGCTTTTCAAATTGATAAGCAATATGGGAAAATTGAATTTTTAAGTCAGGCCGTTTTGGAAACATTTTTTTTCCTTCTACTTTTCAAGTTTACTCTTTTGGGGTGCCATTTTCATGGGGTGATAGTGCCGCGTAGACGGCTGTATGATTTGGTGTATCAATTTGGTTTTTACGGCCCAAACGCGCTATAGCTCCATTGAGGGCCGAAGCTTCCAGCTTTTCTCCTCTCTCCAAAGCAGCTAATATTGAAGCCTTCATCGTCTCTGGAAGTCCATCAAGAAGTTTCATAGTTAGATCAACTTGGTTTTTGGGAAGAGAGACGCTTAACGATTCAGCAACAGCTACTGCTTCAGTAGCTAGTTCGACCATAAGTTCTCGGGTTTGTGGATTGGTTCTACAATTTCCTAACGGTAATCTGGTAAGACAATTTGCTCCGGCCAGTGTACATATCATGACAATTTTTTGCCAAAGCTCACGTTCAATATTTTCAGGAATGGGACAATCTATGGCTGCATCTCCACAGGCTTCCCGAAATTTTTTAATTCTTGTACTCGGGGTGTCGTCGAGTTCGCCAACTCTTAATATTTGCATGGTTGAAAAATGTCGTATCACCCCTGGTTCTTCTATTAATGCACTGATATTTGCTACTCCACCAAGGACCGAATTTTCACCAAGTGTTTCCTTCAATATTTCAATGTGCCCTATGCCATTTAAGAATGGGATGACACCGGTACTGGCACCCATTATGGGCTTTATTAAATTCGCTGCTGACTGGGTATCATAAGCCTTAACGCAAAACAGTATAATATCGGCTACCCCAAACTCTGCAGGGTTATCACCCACTTTAATGGGGTTTATTGTTAAATTTCCAAGTTCGCTGTATACGGTGAGCCCATTATTTTTTAGTGCTTTGAGATGATTTCCTCGCGCTATAAACGCAACGTCATGGCCAGCGTCAGCTAATCGGGCACCAAAATAGCCACCCACACCACCAGTTCCCATAACGGTAATTTTCATTGTGTATCCCCAAACTGTTATTAAAAATTTACCGGTTAGTTATTTGTTTGACCAGTTTATTTTTGATTGAAATATTGAAGCAACAAAATAACCGCTGGCCCAATGGCAATAGTGCCAACAACTAAGAACGCAATAGAGTAACTTCCGCTAAATCCAACAATAGTGGTAAAGGCAGCCGGTCCAATAACTACGCCTAAAAAAGTAAACGCAGAAACCCCGCCAGTTGCTCGGCCAACGTCAGCCGATGGCATAACGCGAGCAATTTCGCTGATATAAACGCCGTTCCAACCTGCGGCAACGACACCTGCTACAAATGACAAGGTACAAAGCAGTAAATAGGGCCAATCAGCGCTAAGTGTGGCCAGAGCTAAACCACAAAGAAAGATAGCGAACCCTACTAGGCTAAGAAGAGGAACAGCTGGCAATATTTTATCGCTTACCCATCCTAGAAGCGGACGCCCAACTATTCCTCCTACATGCATAATTGAAAAAACGGTTCCGGCGGTAACGGGATCGAGATTAACTTGCTCCACCAACACTACAACGTAAAAAGTGAAGATCGATAATTGCATCATTGCATAGATAAAAGATGATAGTGCGAGCGGCCGCAGGCGGCTATCTTTGATGGCAAGTTTTACTGCGGCCACCGTTTCTGCGGGCGAGATTTTTCTGTTCTTCTCGAGACCTGTATCGAACAGACCACGAATTAGCTGTAGCATCAGGATTAATAAAAATAATAAGAAAATTATACTTAATAAACCGTATTGCCAACTATTGTGAAAGGCAATAACTGGGATAGTTACACCCAATAGAAAGCCACCAATTGGAACTCCTGATTGCTTAATGGAAAAGATAAAACCTCTTTGTTCTGGAGCAATCGTTCGAGCTAGAAGATGGCTGGCTGCCGGGGTGGCTACTCCATAACCCATCCCAACTGCAAATGCGCCAACGATAAAAGCGGGTATCCATGTAAACAATGAGATACACAAGCCAAAAGCCCCCAAACAAAGGGCGATTTGAGTTGTCCGGATTGCGCCATAGCGCGCAATGACCGACCCAGCCAAGGATGTGAAGGTGATAGCCCCGGCGAATGCCACAGCTGAGTAAAGGCCTATTTTGCTGGGCTCAATATTCATATCCTTAGATATCTGCGGTGCCAAAACGGGTACTGTCATAATCGCCATAGCAACGGCAATTTGACCTGCTATCATTGCCGTTAGGGAAAGTATAGCAGTTTTGCCCATTAGCAAATTATCCAGTATTGACCATTTGATGCTAACTTATTTAAACGACTGGGCTTCGTCCACCATCAACATTAATAGCAACTCCCGATAAATAACTCGCTCTATCAGACGCTAGAAAACAAGCTATGTCTGCAAACTCCTCGGGTTTTCCAACTCGTCCCATTGGAATGTTATTTGATATAGCCATTTGCTCTAAAAAGTTTTCATATGAGGAATCGGATCCGGATTTTTCATGTTTGATTTGGTGTTGATTGCTATCTATTAAACCAACTAATAGTGCATTAACTAACACGTTATGTTTTGCGGCTTCGCCGGCTAAAACCTTTGTTAAGGCCATTCCTGCGGCTCGACTCACGGCAGTCGGTGCTCCTTCGGCTCCAGGTGCTTTGGCAGCCGTATTTAATACATTTATTATTCGTCCCCACCGCCTGTCTTGCATGCTGGGCAGAACCAGTCTTGATAACCTAATTGCAGCAAAAAGTTTTAAGTCTATGTCATTCTGCCAAAGTTCATCAGATACTTCCAGAAAAGGGCCCCTTTGTGAGGTGCCCGCGTTATTCACTAAAATATCAACTGGGCCTAATTTAGAGACGACATTTGAGTGTAAGTCCTGAACTTCTGAAGCATCGGCGACATCGCAGGCGTGTGCACTAACTTTATCATCACCAGTGATTTTTTTAATCTCGACCGCGGTGCTTTCTAGGACTTCCTTTCCTCTTGCTGC
>QBVV01000037.1 GCA_003284265.1 SAR116 cluster bacterium AG-313-A07 | reverse complement strand
GAAGAGTTTGAATCGAATTCTGATTTTACAAGGATTTACCCTTTTATTCGTGACAAATGCTTTAACGATTAAATAGTAGTGCAACTACCTCGGCAGTGCATCATCCTTTGCTCCAGCTTCAGGAAACAACCAAAGCGCAACAATCATAATCGCAACCAAAACCGCTATAACTTTAGCTACGGTTGGATCAGCAAAAGTGGCCTCCAACCAAACAGATAAAGCGCCAACCATTATTACTCCTAGGGTCAATATAAGCTTTATTTTTTTTGACATATTTACACCCCTTATGAAATTTTTCGGAAGATACTCCCAATTTAGGCAGCCTTATGGCCTTCCTGTGAGGCAGTAGGGCCAAGTCCTGCAACCGTCGTGCGACGCATATCACGTTTTTCACCAGTATCTCCAATTGGTCTAACTCGGTGCATGCATTGTCGATTGTCCCACATTACCAAATCCCCAACACGCCATTTATGACTATAGACAAATGATCGTTGCGTTGCGTGCTCCATCATTTCCCTTATAAAATCCCTCGCTTCAGGCATCTCCCAACCAATTATGGTCCCGATATGAGCTGAAAGATAAATAGACTTCCGGCCGGTAAAATCATTCGCACGAACCAAGGAATGTCTGACTGGAGCAAACATTTTCTTTTCGTCCTCACTGAAGTCCGAAAATCCCAGCTGACCGCGGGAATAAATCAAAGAATGTTCTGTAATTAAGCCTTCTATTTCCTTCTTAGTGCTCTCATCTAGGGCGTCGTATACCGCGGGCATGAACGAAAACTCTGTGTTACCCCCAGTATCAGGTGTGCTTCTGCATGACAGTAGCGAAAACTTAGATGGCGTGACCCGAAAAGAACTATCGGAATGCCACAGTCTATTTCCCAGGTTGAACATACGGCGGCGATCACCTCGCTTTAGCACCTCCCCACTTTGGTCAAGATTACTAACATCCGCAAATTCAATCCTTAGCCTTCGTTCGTCCGCTTTAAGGACATTCGACCCAATATGAAGCTCTAATTCGCCAAAATTCTTAGTGTAGGCTATTTGCTGGTCATCAGTGATATCTTGATCATGAAAAATTAATACACCAAATTTATCCATGCCCTGTTCTATCTGCTCAACCGCGTCCGATGATAAAGGCTTTGATAAATCTAACCCAGAAACTTCTCCCACAAAGTCCTTATGCAACTGTTTGATGACAATATTCATTTTCTAATCCCAAGATAATTTTAATACTCACTCGGCTAATGTAATTGTTTGGTCGTTTCTCGATGTCCTGCAATCGTTGTTCGGCGCATATCACGTGGTTCACCCGTATCTTTAAAAGGCCTAACTCTGTGCATACACTGCCTGTTATCCCATACCACTAAATCACCAATGTTCCATTCGTGAGTATAAACAAAGTTGCGGGATGTCGCATGTTCTGTTAACTCGCGAATGAAATCTCGGGCTTCTGGCATCTCCCATCCGACAATCGTTCCAATATGCGCCGATAGGTAAATAGATTTTCGGCCGGTAGTTTCATTCTTTCGAATCAAGGCCTGGCGAACAGGCTTAAATGTTTCCCTCTCTTCATTCGTAAATTCAGAAAAACCAAGAAGACCGCGTGAATATATTAGTGAGTGCTCTGTAACTAAGCCTTCTATTTCCTTTTTGATTGCATCATCAAGAGCATCATATGCAGCCGGCATAAAAGCAAATTCTGTATTTCCACCGAAACTTGGTTTTGAATGACATGATAGCAACGAGCATTTTGCAGGAATTTTCCGGTAAGAACTATCAGAATGCCACAATCTATTTCCTAGATTGAACATACGGCGGCGATCATTTCTAGTGAATATTTTACCATCTTTATCTAGATTACTTACATCTGCTATTTCCAAACTTAATCTGCGGTCTTTTTCTTTCGTAACATTTCCGCCAATAGCGAGTTCAATAGTGCCGAATACTTTACTAAACTCAATCTGCTGTTCGTTAGTCAAGATTTGGTTTCTGAAGACTAAAACCCCAAATTCGTCCAAAGCATTATTGAGTTGTAAAACATCAGAATTAGATAGTTTTTGTTTTAAATCTAAACCGTCTATTACACCGACAAAATGCTCGTGTATTTTGTTAATAGAAAAACCCATATAAATCTCCCTCTATTTAATAGTAAGCGAATTTAAAACGGGTGACTGAAATATGTTATCCATTTTTTGATATCATAAGAAAATAGGGGTTGCATAAGAATATTGTAAAAATCCATAAAATCTCAAATGAGATTAAGACTTCCTGGATTAGCTATAGAAAAAATTAATTGCCTTATTTCAATTTCTTTTGAAGAAAGGCTGTCATGATTTCCTGCGGTTCCCCTTTAGCATAAGCTTCTTGTTGGCCAAGAACTCCTGCACGAAAAGCTTCCTCAAAACCAGAGAGTGCTATTTCACGAAACCTATGTTTTGTTCTTTTCCATGCGTTTGGGGGCTTTTTAGAAAACTCTGAAGCTACGGAACAAGCTTTGGCTATTAGTTCATCTTTATTGACAAGGTGGTTTATTAACCCAAGCTGCTGTCCTTCCTCGGCTCCTAATAACCGTCCAGTCATCGACAGCTCTTGGTTCTTTGACCATCCTAAATGCAAACTCATCCAATAAGAGCCCATGATGCTTGGGATACCTGCATTTATTTCTGGTTGTCCCATTTTAGTCTGATGATGCGCAATACGTTGATCCGATACTAAAGCCATCTGGAACCCACCGCCTGCAGCAACACCATTCAATGCGGCTATTACCGGCTTATCGGTTAAAAGTATCTGCCTATAAATGTTACAAATAGTCCCAAACCAACCTTCTATTTCCTCTACTTTAACAGTTAGTGCTTCTTCTAGATCAACACCAGCACAGAACGATCTATCGCCTGCACCCGTCAAGACTATACCGCTTACATTGCTGGCTTTGTCTAACTCAATCAAACTATCAGCAATATATCTGGCTAGCTCTTGTGTTAAAGCATTTAGAGAGCCAGGTCTATTTAGGGTAAGGATACCAATACCATCGTGTTTATCAATTTTTACAACTTCTGTCATAACTTTCCTAAGTTCCCATTACCAAGTTCAAAAACATTCCTAAATAGCGCCCTTTTCACGCAACTTGGTAAAATCTTCAGGAGTGACACCACAAAGCTTTCCAAGTAGGTCCTCTGTGTGTTCGCCCAAAGTAGGCGGCCTTTTAATTTCAGCGGGTGAATCAGATAACTTAATGGGGCATCCAACGGTTTTATATTTACCTCGCGGAGGATAATCGATGTCAATTATCATCTCTCTCTCTTTTAAATGAGGATCTTCTAGTATTTCGCCCGTATCCTGACATGCCCCACTTGGCACCCCAGCATCTCCCAAAATTCTCATGGCTTCATATTTAGTCTTTTGCCTTGTCCACCCTTCGATAATTGCGTTTAAAGTTTCACGATTATCCCATCTACTTTCAGGTGTCGCATATCTTGGGTCTTCTATTATATCAGGGCGCCCTATTGCATTTGCAAACGCTTTCCACATTTGTTGTTGTGCAAAAATATAGATATAGTCGTTTCGACCGCCTGGGGCACAAGGGTATGTCGACCCCGGAACATTTTTTCCTAATTGATTACCAGTACGTTCCTGAACTCCTCCAAGTCGCTGATGATCCCTAAGACTTATGCGCATAATATTTGCAACGCTATCCTGCATCGAAACCTCGACCTCTTGTCCTTTTCCACTGGAGTTACGTTGCTGTAATGCAGCCAAAATGCCAATAGCCATGTGCATTCCGGTTCCCGAGTCGCCTATCGCTGGCCATACATATGTTGGAGGGTTTTCAGGAAAACCTGTCGCACACATAGCCCCACCCATCGCTTGCGCAATGGGCTCAAAGCTTTTAAATTCACTATAGGGTCCATAAGTTCCAAACCCTTTGATTGTGGCATATATCAGCCTCTTATTTATCTTAGACAGAACCTTGTAACCAAGTCCTAATCTATCAAGCGCACCAGGAGAGAAATTTTCTACAAGAACATCCGCCGTCTCTATTACTTTTTTGAAGAGTTCTTTTCCCTCTTCAGTTTTTAAATTAAGCGTCAAACTTTGTTTGTTAGCGTTTAAAATTAGGAAAAATAGGCTATCACTATCCTGGTCACGCATATTTGTTCGGGCGACGTCACCTTTGCCAGGCTCTTCAAGTTTAATAACGTCTGCTCCAAGCCATGCCAAAATCTGGGTACAAGCGGGTCCTGCTTGATTATGTGTCATGTCAATTATGCGAATTCCGTCGAGAGCTTTAGACATTGTATCTTCCTCTTCATTTCTTTTCTAATTTGGTGTTAATACGCCTAACCCTTTTTCAATCGGATTAACAAATTCAACACTTGGATGACCTGTTCTTCCATATCCCCACCAAACCTTTAGTCCAAACATCGTTTTTTGTCGGTCCGTTGCCTTGCTCAGTACTTCCTGGTCCAATGCAATCGTGTAATTTACTTGCGGTCTATATTGCGGGCCACAAAAAGTCAGAAGCATCCCCACCCTGTCTTCATTAGTTCTATTAGAACCGGTACCATGCCACACTCTTCCATCCGTTATGATAGCGGTTCCCGCAGGTCCTTCTGCAGCTACAGTTTTTATATCTTTGTCCCTTATTGGATCAGGGTGGCGCCCCATCATATGGCTTTTTGGAACTAATCTAGTTCCCCCATTGGCATCAGTAAAATCATTTAGCATAAAAATAGCGTTGGAGCACGCCGCTGGGGCTATAGCCATCGGGGGTTCTATTCGATCTGGGTCAAAATCAAAATTCGATCTTGTCATTGATCCGACTGGCAGGTTTCGCCTTCCGGGGCGCGTTGGTTCAGGTGCCCACCATTGATCCGTGTGCAAGTTCATTTTCGAACCGCCAGGTTTTGCTATGTTCGACGAAAAAGATGAAAGCTGAAATTCTTCACCAAGCACATGACTAACAGCCTCATACATAACATTTATCTCAAGAATATCTAGAAATTCTTGTCCTTTATTGGGCAGCAGCCAAACTCGCTGATTTATACCACCATTTTCGGCGGTGAAGGCCTCGGGTCTCAAATTTCCTTGTTTATCTCTAAACTCTCCCCAATTTTGTTTTGGTCCACCATCCTCAAATGCAAAACCAAGCTCTTTTTCTGCAATTGCCTGATCGAGCAAACGTTTTTTCACGTTACTTAAGAGTGGGTTAATTAAAGCATCTTCTAAAAGACCGTATCCCCACTCATCAAGATCATTTTTAACCCGTTCGCAATCTTTGCTCGGCTTTGGCAATTCAGAACTTTTCCACGAACACATTGCAGTCATCCTTATTATATTTCGGATTAATTTTGCTTGAGACGGCGCTACCTAGCAATAAATCTCTTAAAAAGCTTGACTATTAGGCCATTCATAATCCCATATCTGGTCAAAAGAGGAATTGATGCTCTTCGACGGGCTTTATATTTCATGCCTATCATTATTTAGAGTATTTATAAATAAGCGTCTGTTAGTGTAGGATTAGGAGTGAAGAAATGAAGATGAAAGCAGCAGTACTTCGTGAAACTGGAGCGAAGAGACCTTATGCAACATCTCAACCCATCCAAATCGAAGAGATAGACATAGCTCCCCCTCAGCCCGGCGAACTTTTGGTAAAGATAGCTGGAGGAGGTTTATGTCACTCAGACCTTTCCGTCATAAACGGAAACCGGGCGCGGCCAATGCCTCTAGTCTTAGGGCATGAGGGGTCGGGTGAGGTTGTCGAGGTCGGAGCTGGAGTCCGAGATATTAAAGTTGGTGATCCAATCATTTTTCAGTTTTCAGCCTCATGCGGTGTTTGTAGAAATTGCTTAGGCGGGCGCCCACAACTTTGCGAAACCCATGATGTAGCGCGCGCCAAGGGACACCTTATGGCAGGTGGCAGTCGCCTCAAAGATAGTAACGGCGTCGAGATTGCCCATCAATCTGGAGTGTCCTGCTTTGCAGAGTATGCAGTAGTAGATCGAGGTACTGCTGTTAAAGTCGATAAAGACCTACCTTTAGCAGATGCGGCAATATTTGGCTGTGCAGTAATGACAGGAGTGGGGGCTGTACTAAATACCGCTCGCATACGAGCTGGGGATACAGTGGCATGCGTAGGATTAGGAGGCGTAGGTTTGAACGGGTTACTAGGAGCCAAACTCGCTGGCGCGGAAAAAATCATTGCGGTTGATATTAGCGACGACAAACTGGGATTAGCCCGCCAACTTGGCGCTACACATACTGTTAATGCACGAGATGACAATCATGTAGAACAAATCAAAGATATTACGAATGGCGGCGTGGATTACGCCTTTGAATTCTCTGGTACGGTGGCAGCCACAGAGACATGTTATAGATCGATCCGCATGGGTGGTGAGGTGCTTATAGTCGGGCTATCCCCATCAAATAGCCTTTTTTCGTTTAATCCATCAGACATCGTAAACTCAGAAAAAGCCATTCGTGGCAGCTATATGGGAAGTTGCGTGCCTGTCAGGGATATTCCGCGTTATATCGAGCTTTATCGCCAAGGCAAGCTTGCTGTAGACAAACTAATCAATAAAAGCATAGGGTTTGATAGTATAAATGAAGGGTTTGATCAGCTAACAGATGGCCTTGTAATACGGCAGATACTTGAACCCCATAGACTTTGATATTGGAACCTGAATTGAGTAGAAAATAGTTTACTGTATTAAGGTATTTTAAAAATATTTTCAAAACTACCGTCTATTTAATTAACCCTATTAAGTAGTTTCCGTACCCACTTTTTAAAAGTGGTTGGGCCAACCGAGATAATTGTTCGTCGTTGATATAGCCCATGTTGAAAGCTATTTCTTCGATACACGCAATTTTTAGGCCCTGCCTTTCTTCAATTGTTCTCACAAATTCAGAGGCTTGTAGAAGTGATTCATGTGTGCCTGTATCTAACCAGGCAAAGCCTCGGCCAAGCCGTTCAACTTTCAATATTTTATTGTTCAGGTAAACCCTATTTACATCTGTAATCTCTAATTCCCCTCTGGAAGAAGGGGTTATATTACGGGCTATTTCTAAAACCTCATTATCATAAAAATAAAGACCCGTAACCGCCCAATTTGATTTTGGATGTGAAGGTTTTTCTTCAATACTCTCCGCAATACCAGTCTCGTCAAACGCTACAACACCATAACGCTCAGGATCTCGCACATAATACCCAAAAACTGTCGCCCCAACTTTTTGGGAGGCAGCCCTCGCTAACATTTCTATCAATCCATGTCCGTGAAAAATATTATCGCCCAACACAAGGCTGCAACAATCATTCCCAACAAAATCCCGACCTATAATAAAGGCCTGAGCTAGGCCTTCAGGCTTAGCTTGAACCGCGTAAGAGAGCGACACCCCCCATTGGGACCCATCTCCAAGCAAATTTTGAAAATCAGCCTGATCTTCCGGTGTAGTAATTAATAGAATATCCCTTATTCCTGCCAGCATCAAAGTACTTAGTGGGTAATAAATCATTGGCTTATCGTAAATTGGCAACATTTGCTTTGAGACGGATACAGTTAGGGGATACAATCGTGTTCCAGATCCTCCCGCGAGTATAATACCCTTCATTTCATGTATCCTTAAGTTATCTCTCTATTTTGGTTCATTCTTGAGTTCGTCGAGAACTTCATCTAATCCCTCTCGCCAGTGACGACGCGGCGGCCCAAGTTCTGAGTCTACTTTAGCACAGTTTAAAACTGAGTTTGCTGGCCGCTTCGCTGCGGTTGGATATTGGCTTGAGGGTATACCTTCCACATAGGGTCTATTAGGTAGCCACGTGCTTGCCGTTTCAAAAATCACCTCTGCAAAGTCCTTCCATGAAGTTCGACCTTTTGCCGTGTAATGATACGTCCCCCAAAACTCCAATGCATCATGCTCCAATACCTTTTTTGCAATAGAGAGAATTGCATCCGCTATATCACCTGCAAATGTAGGTGCACCAAACTGATCATTAACAACATTGAGATTCTGTCGCTCTTTTCCAATTCTTAACATCGTTTTCACAAAGTTATTTCCATGAGCTGCATAAACCCAAGACGTCCTTATTATTATATGTTTTTCTAATAATTCTCTTACTATTGCCTCTCCTGCCTCTTTTGATCTACCATAAACACCAATAGGACAGATAAGATCCGTCTCCTTATAACTTCCAGCTTTTGTTCCATCAAAAACATAGTCTGTTGATATATGAATAAGCGGTATGGATAAAAGATTACAACTATTAGCCATAATTCTAACAGCATCACGATTTACTTTAAATGCCATGTCGCACTCAGTTTCTGCGGCGTCAACCGCCGTGAAGGCAGCAGAATTCACCACAATATCTGGCCGTATCGAATTGAGTTGTGAATACACATCACTCTCGTTCAAAAGATTTATCTCAGCTCTGTTTGGGGCAACAATATCGAAGTGACAACAATCTCCCCGACGAATAAGCTCCGTTCCAACTTGCCCAGTGCCCCCAGTAATAAGAGCTTTCAATCGCATAATTGTCACCTTTTAATCCGCACTTCCTAAACGTTGCCCCCGATATTCTCCAGTCAAAATAGGATTCCACCAACTCGAATTAGCAAGATACCATTCTACTGTTCTGCGAAGACCCGTTTCAAAAGTTTCAATTGGTTTCCAACCTAAATCATTTCGGATCTTTGTTGAGTCGATTGCATATCTATAATCATGACCCGGCCTGTCTGCAACAAAGTCGATTTGCTCCTCATACCTTGACATGCCAGGTCTCGGAGACAATTCATCCAAAAGCCTACAGATATTCCGAACTACATCTAAATTACTCACCTCTGCATTGCCACCAACATTATAACTTTCGCCTTTTTTCCCTTCGAATAGTATTTTACAAAGTGCATTTGCATGATCATCAACATAAAGCCAGTCTCGAATATTTTCACCTGTCCCATAAACTGGCAGTTTCTCTCCTTTTAGAGCCTTAATTATCATCAATGGTATTAACTTTTCTGGAAAGTGGTATGGACCGTAATTGTTGGAGCAATTGCTCAAAACAACTGGCAAACCGTAGGTTTCGTGCCATGCTCTAACCAAATGGTCAGATGAAGCCTTACTTGCTGAGTAAGGGGAACGGGGATCATAGGCAGTTTCTTCAGTGAAAGAATCTGTTTCCCCTAGCGTTCCAAAAACTTCATCGGTCGAAATATGATGGAAGCGAAAGTCATCCTGCTTACTGCTTGATAGTTGTCGCCAATATGATCTTGCACATTCAAGTAAACTATATGTTCCAACTATATTGGTTTGTATGAAATCGCTGGGTCCATCAATAGATCGGTCAACGTGGCTTTCTGCAGCGAGGTGCATTATCGCGTCTGGTTGATGTTGATCTAGTATCACGGTTATCAAGGATCGGTCATTAATATCTGCATATTCAAACGAGTAGAGGGGATTCTGATCAACTGATGATAATGAAGACAAATTGCCTGCGTAGGTTAATTTATCGACATTAACTACTGAACAGTTGAGATTATTTACCAAATGTCTGACCACAGCAGAGCCTATAAAGCCAGCTCCACCTGTAACCAATATTTTTTGATAGGATTGAGCCATTAGGATACAACCTGCTTATTTTAATAATTGAAGTAATTTGGAAGTTCTTGGAAATTTGGGTAATACTTATCCTTATCAGACAGAATAGGCTTATTAGCGCTTAGAGGCCAATCAATTCCCAAATTTGGGTCATTCCATGCCAGCCCCGCCTCACTTTCGAGCGAGTACGGAGCACTCACTTTATATTGAACCTCAGTGTCAGACTCGATTGTGCAAAATCCATGAGCAAAACCCTTTGGAACTAATATTTGGTTCCATAATTCAGCACTAATAACTCTCCCAACCCATTTACCATATGTCGGCGAACCAAATCTAATATCAACTGCGACATCATAAATCGCGCCCCGACTGACACGAACAAGTTTATCTTGAGCGAAAGGAGCCTTTTGAAAATGAAGCCCTCTTAATGTTCCTATTTGTTGTGAGAACGAGTGATTATCTTGACAAAAACTCAAGTTAATCCCACCTTCCTGGAATTTTTCCGAGTTGTATGTCTCCGAGAAAAAACCGCGATGATCCCCAAATTTTTTTGGGGTAATGATTTTTACATCAAAAATTTCAGTTGGTTCAATAATCACAATTTATACCAATCGACTACCTATTTAGAAAAGTTCGTCTCGCTACTATCATTTTAATATAAATTTCGCAACGAAACCCATTAGGAAATATTACCATATGATCTAATTACCATGATTGAACACGTTGATTTCTTTCTTGGGTCAACTGTGTTACTGTCATCTTGAATTCCGTATATTACCTGGAACATACTTGGAAATAACTCCTTAGAATGGCACTGTTGAGTGGAAGCATTTAATAAAATTTTGAAAAATGAAGAAGAGCAAAAGGTTCTTCTATACACCAGTAAAAATAAAATTTCGCAACCTTCCAATTTGCAGCACAAATTATTAGCTCATGGGGTAAAAAGATGTAGTGTAATTATTGTATCCTATAGAACAGGGGATATACTTTTAGATTGTTTGAAATCTGTCCTTCATCAAGAGGCCGTAAAACAAGTGATTTTAGTCGACAATGGCAATACCCGTTTGTTGATGCAACAAGTAAATATTCTCGCCGATGAGGAACCGCGCTTAGAAATTATAACAGGACAAGGAAATGTTGGTTTCGCTGGTGGGTGCAATCTCGGCGCAAGACGGGCGAGACATCACTATATTTTGTTATTAAACCCAGATTCAAAAATGGGTAGAGGTGTGATCTCCGAAGCTTTGGAGGCATTTACTTCGCACCCAGACACATCAGTCCTAACTGTTAGGATTGAAAATTCCGATGGCACTGAACAGCGCGGAGCGCGTCGAAATTTAATGACACCATGGACATGCGTAGTTGAACAGTTCCGATTAGATCGGCTGGCACCAAATCATCCCCATTTCGAGAGATTAAACCTTAATGAAACAGAGCCACTCCAGCAAATTAGTCCCGTTCAATGTATATCCGGCGCGTTCATGCTAATGCCCACCAGCGTTTATAATGATTTAGGGGGTATGGACGAGAAATATTTTTTACATGTGGAAGACGTCGACTTTTGTATGCGTGTAGAGAAGGCAGGAGGAACAATCCTATATGATCCGAATGTTACAGTAATGCACCAAAAAAGCTCAAGTGATGTTTTTCCAGGTTTTATAGAGTGGCATAAAGCCAGGAGCTTCTGCACTTATTTTGATAAGCATTTTCGAAATCATTACCCCAAATGGATCCTAAATATATTCGCAACTGCTATATATTTTAGATTTGGGCTTAGATTAGTTCCAACTACAATTTTGTGGCTCTTCAATAAAGTAAGTTCCAAGAATTAAAATAAAGAGTTCAACTCTCTAAAACTTGCGTAACCCCCCTCGGCCACTAATGCCGTCTATTATACCAGAAAGAATAGCATTGAATTTTTTTTTCTTTTTGTCCTCAATAAAAACAAGTTTCATGAAATCCTTACTTATTGATAGTACTTCAAAAATTAAGAAATTTGGAAACTCGAGGCCATATTCGCGAATGACCCTAATACGGTTGCGGTAGATCGTATATCGCCGAAATGCAGGATGCGCGCGGTAAGTCAACTTTATGTTACCAACGTGCTTATTAAAACTCTCACCTAGACGATGTCTCAAGCTTGCAGCACCTACTCCGATAATTTTATACCCCAATTTTCTGAGCCTGAATGAAAAATCATAATCGATATAATCTATCCAGAAGTCATCTCTCATTAATCCTACTTTCTGCAAAACTTTAGACGGAATTAAACTTCCAGACGCCAGTCCAAACGCCAACATATCGTCCACATCATTCACTTTCATAAAATAACGGTGCAACCTAAAACCATATTTTGCAGAATAAGAGGGAATAGAGGGTGTCCCGTCGTCATCTTCATGTCTAGGCGTTATCATTCCTAAACACTCTTTATCTTCATACCCTTCAGCAGCACTCACCATTTTTTCAATCATATCATTTGCTGGTATGCTGTCTTGATCCAGCAAAAGAATCCAAGTTGACCCAAGGTTTATTGCTTCCTTAATTCCTTGGTTTTGCGCTGTAGCAAGACCTAAATTCTCATCATTTGATATTAACTTTAGGGAGGTATAAGTGTCATTTACCAGGCCTTCCAGTTTATCTCGGGATAAGCCAATAGAGCCGTTATCTACTATCCAAATATTATCGACCTGCTTGGCGATTGATTCCAACATTTCAAAAAACCTATCATCCGGATAGAATGTTACTATAATAGCGGATATTGAGTCTTCAGTCGTCACGCGCATCAGCTCTTACTCTTGAATTAATGCGAACAAATTCAGGAATCGATCGACCATCGCTAGATCGCATTAATAATTTTCCAATTGACCACGTCATAGACCGCGCAAATTGTATGGCACTGATTTTCCGATATAATTGAATGGAACGACGTTGCCTCCAAATCTCTGGCAAATTGCAAATTGCATCCCATGAAGCCCTTACGCGAATTTTAAAATCTCTGCGTCCGATGGCGAAACAAAGCCGGATTAAGACAATAATGAAAAAACTAGGAAGTAACATTATTAGAAGTGCTGTAGGCAGACACCGTATAAAAGTCCATATTTTATTTCTACTTATGTAATATCTAGAGAATTCAGAATTAGTTCCAAAGGTGGCAGAACCAACATGCTTAACCCTTGCATTCGCTAATTGGACACAAAGATATCCCGCAAGACGAAATCTCAATGCCAGGTCAACATCCTCATAATAGCAGAAAAAGCACTCCGCCATACCTCCTAATTTTTCAAATACATCTTTTTTTAATACGGCGGCAGCTCCGCAGGGGGCCATTACTATAGTATCCTCCAGGATACTATCCACAGGATATCCTTTCGCACCGCGCCATGCTGCGCCAAATACGTGGTAATGGTCGCCGGCACCATCCAAAACTTTTGGATGATGATAGTTAATCTGAGTTGAGCCGAATATAACTATATCCGGGTACCGGCAGACAGCTTTAAAAATTTCCGACAACCAATCTTTCTCCGGTATTGCATCTGAATTCAGCAATACCAGCCAGCCCCCCTTAGCATCCTTCGCGGCTGCATTATTCCCAACAGCAAAGCCTTTATTTGAAGTTGATTTAATTATATTGATATTTAAACGGCTAGAATTGATAGAATGTGCCGAGCCATCTTTTGTGCCATTATCGAAAATTATGATTTCAAAATCTTTGAAGATCTGCTTCTCAAGAGCATTAATGCATTCGTCAAGATAATCACCAGAATTGAAAGCCACAATTATCACTGTAAAAAAGGGCTGTTTAGTAGTCATTTTTAGCTCAATCCAATTAAGGCATTATCTTCACTAACGAGATAGCGAAAACATGTGCCCTCAAACACAAAAGTTGTAAAAGACTGTATCTAATTTTTCTATTTTAATCGATCGAATTAAAGTAAGGTTAGTCTCTCCTCCTCATTATTCCTGCCTACAAATATCAAAAAGTATTTTTGTAAAACCATAGTAAATAACCGCTGAATAGAACTTTTGTGCTAGGGCTTCTGAATTCTATTATATTTTACCAAAGTTTTTCCAAGTCGTTATTTAATCTGTAATCCCACGTTTGTAGTTTTTCACTTGCAATGATGTTGGTTGAAATGCTTTTCGTAAAACAGGAACCGCTGCCGCTGGTGACACTTGCCCGCACATAAAAACATCCAATGCCGCATAGTCTCTCTCTGGCCAAGTATGAATGCTTACATGAGACTCCGCTAATAACGCGACACCCGAAATACCACCATTTTCAGTAAACTGGTGTAGATGGATATGCAGCAACGTTGCGTTGCATTCATTTACAATATTTTCCAATGTGGTTCTTATATAGTTAATATCATCTAAATGCGATGCACCCCATAAATCTATGAGTAAATGTTTACCTGCAAAAACAACGCCGTCCTCAACAATGAAGTGATCGCTACCTTCGGAGTATTTTACAGCGTTAGAGGCACTGCTCAACTTAAGAGGAGACGTTTTATAACTACTTATTTCTTTTTCCTTTGCGCTCCCCACGCAACCAGGAACAAGAACTTTTTTCATCCCAACACCCACATTCTCAAAAGTTATAGGTTTTTAATTCGTAATAAAAGACACTAGTACATTAATCATTTAAAAACCTGAATGGAGAAGCTTAATGCAAATTTAATTAGCTACAGCTTATACCCTCTTCATTTAATAATAATATCAGTTTTTCTGCCGTTGCTTACGCCTTGTTACCCTGCGTTTGTCCATGCCAGCATCGGATTGGCGCTGTTTAATGCTATCCAATACTCCCAATTTTTCTTTTCCAGAATAACGAGACCAGTGAGCCACCTCCCGCAAAGACCGCCAACACCCTAAACAGAACTTTGTTTTTGAATTTATCTGACAGACGCCAACACAAGGGGAGGGTATTTCATCAATATTCTCCATGCGTTTTTCCATTCTACATCGTTTGAAAACGTTACTAGTTACATCCCTAACCATTTTATCGCTTTTATCGCTATAAGAAATTTATTCTCACGCTGCTTCAATTGCCTCTTTTTCATATTCAGAAATCTTCACTGAAAATTCTGAAACCAGTTCTTCCAACTGGGTAGAACCAGATCCAGTGATCAAATTTTTGTCTAACATAACTGCCTGATCATCCCAATTCGCGGAGGCCGCAATTAGATCCCCTTTTACAGTGCTAGAGCTTGTGAGCGAAACTCCCACAACCTGTTCAATCGCAATCAATAACTTTACACTATCGCCAATTAGCAGGACTGGCATATCTGCCTTTAAAAACGCCTTTAAAATTCGTTTGGCGTGTGGGTCATTAAACAATTTGTCAACGCTCCTAATGCCACCAGGAATTATTAAACCGTCAAAGTCTATTGCCAATGTATCCGAGACATCTGAGTGAACAGGAAAGAAATGACCCCAATTACCTTCGTACCAACCATTCACCAAATTTTTCACTCTTGAAACCACTTTCACTGTAGCCCCTAATTCAATTAGACGTTTTTGTGGGTCCGTGAATTCTACCTCATCAAAACCATTTGAAACCAAAATCGCTACGGTGCGTCCATCAAGAAGTTTCTCATTCATACTTCAGGCCCCTCCCTGCTAAAGAACCAAATAACTAATGATTTGGTTAAGTTTAGGAATAAAATCAATCTTTAAAACCGGTTTGCATTAACTCCCCACGACGACCCTTCTGGAAGCACCGACTAGCCTGCAGACATTACAGTCAATATAAAACTGCTCTTTTCGATAGAATGACATCGTAACGTGGATAGCATATACCAAGGAATACCAATGCACGTGAACTACATCGACCCGAATATAATTTCAACCCCTTGATAGAATAATCCTTAAATAAATGACGGAAATCTAATTAATAAAAAAAAACACTTAGTTTTGAGTATTAAAGATGATGGCTTTACTTATTTAACTTCTTAAAAATATGAGAAAAAATTAGTTATAATATGGAGGTTACTTGTTATAATATTTCGAATGTCATTCAGGTTATATTATCTCAAAAAACAGAGCTACAGGAGGTAATAGGGTGTATTGTCAGACTACAAAGTCTATCCGCGTTAGCGTTAAGACAACTTTTCTAGATAAACAATCGTCACCACGAGAGTCCTATTTTGTGTGGGCATATGAAATAAAAATCGAAAATTTGGGGAGTACCAACGTTCAACTTTTGAATCGTAAATGGTCTATAACCGATGCAGATGGTCAAACTCAGATAGTGGAAGGGCCGGGGGTGGTCGGGGAACAACCCCTTATTCAACCTGGAGGAAGCTTCGAGTATACCAGTGGGACGCCTTTAAAAACACCTTCTGGATTAATGGTAGGGGTTTATGAAATGGCCGACTCCCAAGGCATTGAGTTTAATGTTAATGTGCCAGCGTTTTCTTTGGATAGTCCTCATCAAACAGTAAAGTTGAATTGACGGAAAATATGGATTATCTCATAACAGGAGAGAGAGCGGATGCGTCAATGGCTATAGAGACCTGAGGCATGATTTTATGAGAGCAATAGGTCAACTCGGTATTAGCTTTGCCGTTGAGTAATATGTAAAATCGCAATATAAAGAGTTATCTAGTTATTTTGGCATGTCTTTTCTATTTCAATAACATCGATTGGAACTGGCTTGGTAGCCTTTGGACCTGTTCTCTTTATTATCGGCTTACTAATGTCTCTTTTAGCAATTGCGATGGGGTTACCCGCAATAGCAGACTTGGCAACAGATAACGCAGACTGGCAAGTGTTTGCAGGTTCTGCCGCTGTGGCATTGTTTGTTGGTGTATCACTGATGCTAGCTACAAAAACTAGCTCCCGATCCAATCTTAATTTAAGACAAGCATTTTTACTGACAACGTTGAGCTGGGTGGCCGTGGCAGCTGTGGGAGCTCTACCTTTTATGTTCTCTGAACTAAAGTTAAGCATAACGGATGCTTTTTTTGAATCTATGTCGGGGATTACCACAACAGGATCAACGGTAATCCTAGGTTTAGACCACGCGCCCCCAGGAATTTTACTTTGGCGAGCATTATTACAATGGCTAGGCGGAGTTGGGATTATCGTTATGGCTATGGCTATGCTTCCGATGTTGAGCGTAGGAGGCATGCAACTATTTAGAACAGAAGCTTTCGATGCACCAGATAAGGTTCTTCCGAGGGCGGCTCAATTAGCAGGTGGAATTTTTGCTATTTATTTGATAATGACAGGATTGTGTGCACTGGGGCTCTGGATTGCTGGATTTAATGGTTTCGATGCTATAACGCATTCTATGACCACGATTGCGACGGGTGGCTATTCAACTAAGGATGGATCTATAGGATATTTTAATAACCCGGCCGCAGACTGGATTATCATAGCTGGAATGATTATTGGTTCACTTCCCTTTGTCTATTACCTCCGCGTAGTGCGGGGCGATTTGTCGCCCATCATCAATGATAGTCAAGTGAAATGGTTTTTATTAATTGTTCTCGTCTCAGTATTTGTCATCACAGTATGGATATGGGATGTAGCAGGCTTAGAAGGTATGGATAACTTTAGGCATGCAACTTTTAATGTCATTTCAATATTAACCGGCACCGGTTATGTCACACAAGACTTTGGTCTCTGGGGTGGTTTCCCTGTAACTTTTCTACTGTGTTTGATGTTTGTAGGTGGCTGCGCTGGATCAACAACCTGCGGAATAAAAATATTTCGCTTTCAAATTCTGGCTGCAACAGCTCAGGCGCAATTGAGCCGCCTATTAGTGCCGCATGGGGTTTTCATTCCGTATTATAACCGGAAAGTCATACCAGAAACTGTATCTAATGCGGTAATGGGTTTCTTCTTTTTATATATTGTTTGTTTCGCTGCTTTGGCTGCAGGGCTTTCAGCTCTGGGGCTTGACTTTATAACAGCCATATCTGGGGCAGCTACAGCAATAAGCAATGTTGGGCCTGGCCTTGGAGCTACAATCGGTCCTACAGGAAACTTTTCCAGTTTACCCGATTTAGCAAAGTGGATGTTAGCATTTGGAATGCTTTTGGGGCGGCTGGAATTATTTACTGTTCTAGTGATGTTTTCGCCGGCATTCTGGAGTAGATAACTCAAAACTAGTGAGTGGTAACTTAATGACAGAGCATCTCGACAAAACTAAGGAATGGCTAGAACGATTAATTTCATTCGATACCACTTCACGGTTAAGCAATTTAGAATTAATAAATGATATTGAAACCTATCTGAACACGCTGGGTATTCAAACTAGGCTGACGCACAATAGCGAAAAATCAAAAGCCAATTTATGGTGCACAATCGGGCCTGAACAAATAGGTGGCATAGTCCTTTCTGGGCATACCGATGTTGTTCCAATTGATGGTCAAGCTTGGACCAAGCCAGCGTTTAAGATGACCGAGAAAAATGGTAAGCTTTATGGTCGAGGCACTTCGGATATGAAGGGGTTTTGTGCGATTTTATTGGCTATGGCACCAGAAATGAAAATGCGAAAACTAAAAACACCGATTCATTTTGCATTTTCTTACGACGAAGAAGTTGGATGTGTTGGAGTAAGAAGCTTGATTAGTGATGTGGTCAAAAATTTGCCATTACCAAAAGCCGTAATAGTAGGCGAACCTACTTTGATGAAAATAGTAGGCGGAAATAAAGGAGGGCGAGCTTTTCGAACCACAGTGAAAGGTGTGCCGGGACATTCCAGCGAGCCGAGCCGAGGGGCTAATTCAATAATGGCAGCGGCACGGATTATTAATTACATTGAGGATCTGCAACATGAACTTGAAAGTCAGGCCGAACCTGATTGTGGGTTTGACCCTCCCTACACGACGTTTGACTTAGGGGTTATAGAAGGTGGCACGGCTAACAATATCATACCTGAGTACACTCATTTCAATTGGGGTTACCGAAGTTTGCCTTCTGAAGACCCAAATGTTTTAGAACAAAAAATAAGATCGTTTATTTCCAAAAATATTGAACCTCGATTGCAGGCAATATCAAAACAAGCTGGCGTCACCACAGAATTAAGAAACGATACACCGCCACTCATACCTGATCATCAATCAGCTGCTGAGCATTTAATCCGACATTTGACGGGGCTGAACGAGTCAGGAACAGTAGCTTTTGGAACAGAGGCAGGCTTATTTCAGCAAGCTGGGATACCTGGGGTTATTTTTGGGCCCGGGTCAATTCAGCAAGCACATCAGCCAGATGAATTTATAGAAGTCAGCCAACTCTCAGAATGTATAAACTTTTTGAATAAGCTTATTGATTGGGCTGAAAATAATAGTAAAGCATGACCAAGAGCACATATATAAAGGACCCCCAAGAACTTAAAAAGGTTAGGATATGAGCACCTATCATACGTTAGATGACTTTTCCGCATCAGGGAAGCGTGTATTGGTGCGCGTTGATCTAAATGTGCCAATGCAAGGAGAAATAGTAACTGATACAAATAGGATTACAAAAATTCTACCTACTCTTAAAAGGCTATCGGCAGCGGGCGCAAAAGTAATTATATTATCGCACTTTGGAAGACCAAAGGGTGAATATCAATCAAATATGTCTCTTAACAAAGTGCTGCCAGCTTTAAGAGATGCGTTGGACGGCTATAATGTTACTTTTGCATCGAACTGTATCGGGAAAATCGCCCGCGCGAATATAGACGCAATGAATGAGGGTGATATTTTAGTCCTCGAAAACGTTCGTTTTCACTCCGGGGAGGAGTTGAATGACCCTTTATTCGCATCAGAACTTGCAACGCTAGGAGATGCATTTGTAAATGACGCCTTTTCTGCTTCTCATAGAGCACATGCCTCTGTAACCTCATTAGCACGATTACTGCCATCTTATGCAGGGCTCTTACTGCAACTAGAATTGGAGTCATTAACCAGCGCACTTAACGAACCCCAACGCCCCGTAGGCGCTATAGTTGGTGGAGCCAAAGTATCTACTAAGTTAGAACTGCTAAATAATTTAGTTAAAAAAGTCGACTTTTTGATAATCGGTGGAGGGATGGCCAACACTTTCCTTTTTGCAAGAGGCCTAAACATAGGTAAATCATTGGCAGAAAAAGAGTTGGCAGAAACAGCGAGAAAAATTGAAAATATTGCGCTTAAATCAAAATGCAAAATATTACTACAAACTGATGCCGTAGTCGCTGAGGAATTGATTGCCGGACAAAAGCCAGAAATTATTGATATATCGCAGATACCTGAAGACGCTATGATATTAGATGCTGGCCCCCAATCCACGGCTAATTTTTCTGAATATTTGGCTACCTGCAAGACTATTATCTGGAATGGCCCCCTTGGAGCCTTTGAAATTGCACCCTTTGATCAATCAACTATTTCTTTAGCTAGGGACGTCGCATTATATACGCAAAATAAAGATATTATATCTGTCGCCGGTGGAGGAGACACTGTAGCTGCACTCACACATGCGGGCGTCAATGAACAGTTCAGCTACTTATCAACAGCTGGTGGGGCATTCTTAGAGTGGCTTGAAGGTAAAGTGCTACCAGGAATTGCTGCGTTACAAGACTAGAAGTCAAGGGTTGACTTAAAAAGGCCAAATATTTAACCTTCCGATCGAAGGGAGTGTTGAAAGATGGTACAACCAGTAGCACCGCAGTCCACTGCGAACAATGCATCAGTGACAAATGTTGCTGTACCCCCTCCTACCGAGCAAATCAAGGCGTCTGGAATAAAGCCAACTGAGGCAAGCAGCGTTACCTCAACAGAGGAGAGAAATACGACTACTCCGGATAATGAAAATCAGCGGGCAGAGGATAGTTCAATCCAACGGCAGCTCCAAGTAAAGTCTTTGGAGCGTGGAACTAATTTAGATATTTTGGTTTGATCCGAGGATTTTACATTTAGACAAAATAGTCGGTGTAACCTTTTTGATGGATATACCTTGCGGTATAGCTATCAACGCTGCACAATAAGGGCATGTCTTCTAACGCATATGATAACCGCACTGGTGGTCCAATAAATAGACGTGTACCCACTGATGACACGCTAGAGCGACTTGTTTGTGATGAGTGTGGGTTCATAAATTATACAAACCCAAAAATTATAGTAGGAGCCGTCTGCACTTGGGAGGGCAAATTTCTGCTTTGTCGAAGATCTATACCTCCACGATTAGGCTATTGGACTATGCCCGCAGGGTTTATGGAAGAGGGTGAAACCACTATTGAGGGTGCTATACGAGAAGCAAAAGAAGAGGCATGCACGGATATCACTATTGATGCCTTATTAGGAATTTATAACATTGCTAGATTAAGCCAAGTCCATCTCATTTATAGAGCACAGCTCGTCTCACCGCAATACTCTGCTGGGACAGAGTCGCAGGCAGTGGATTTATTTGAATGGAATGATATCCCCTGGGAAGATCTGGCATTCCCAAGTGTGCATTGGGCATTGGCTCATTTTAAAGAAGTCGAAGGAAAAAAGGATTTCACCCCTCTTCCAGAAGGTAAAATCTAATTTTTTACTCTAAACCAAATTGTAAATAAAAATGCGATCCTTCGGGATGTTAAGAGGCGGGTCAATACGCAGGTATGACCAAGCCGTTAATTCTTGGTCGCTCACTATAATTGACTCTCGCTTCATTAAACCCAACACAAGTGGCCCTATCTGTTCCGCAAGTTGTTGACTGGCTTGCTTTTCCCCAGTCCCAATATCTAAATGAGCTAGGACCGAATTGGCTCCTAATCGTTTTTTTGCTCTAGGTAAACTGTCTCGAAAATCACCCAAAAACTGGAAGTTTTCTTCTGGAATACAATCGGGATGAGCCGCTATTTCTCGCTCAAACACATAAATTTCTCGATTTGGTAATATCTCCCGCAGATGATCGTACGTTCGGCCATTACCCAGACCAAGCTCGAGTATTATTCCATTCATTCGGGTCGCTTTTCGAGCAGCCCACTCTAACGCTATTTTTTGGGAGGTTAAACGTCTGATTGCGCTATCAAGTCTACTCATTGTGGTTCGCCTATTGAATTTACGAAAGAGCAGAATCTTCTATGTTTTATTACTAGCATCTCTGAGTTGCTTACTAGTGTTATCCAAACGAGACGCTAAAACACGCATCATCTCTACCGCAATTTCTGGAAACTCTACTATTAAATTGAAGAAAGTGTCTTTTTTTATTTGCAGCGTTATAAGCGCATCCTGTGCAGTTATTGTAGCTGTTCGCGGGACATCGCATAGCAGGGATATGTCCCCAACAAAACCACCCCTCTTGATTCTATCTAACTCTAAAGATTTTGAGCCCTGTGCGATAGATACCACCGCCGTACCATCTAAAATAATGTATGCCGCGTCGCCATCATCTCCCTCATTAAAGACGATCTCATTATCATCATATGTTAAACGTTCCGATGTGAAGGCCAATAGTTTTAGTTTCGCTAGGTCTACTTTGCTAAATAGAGGGAGATCTTTTAATAATTCGGCTTCTTTATTTAAACTCATAGTATTCTCCGATATCCCAAGGAATGATCCTATTCATCACGCAGTAAATTATTAAGAGTGCTATCGGCTTTTCTTTGTAGCTCTTCAAAACTGCCCGTTTCTACAACTCGGCCTCCGCTCATTACCATAACACGATCAAAAGCTCCAGCTAATGAAGCTCTTTGAAGTACCCAGAGAAGATTTTTACCTTTGGTCGATGTTATAATATTCGACATAATCTTGGTTTGGCTTCCCGAGTCCAAAGCAGAGGTTGCTTCGTTTAAAATGAGAATATCAGGGGACCTGACAAGAGCCCTTGCCAAAGAGACTTTTTGTCGCTGTGCTGAGGAAAGCTTTGATCCTGATAACCCAACCTGAAAATCAAGGCCAACCTCCACAATTACAGATCTCAGATTTTCCGAATCTATAACTTCGGCTATCAGTTTACCTACTAACTCCGCCGCATTGGCCTTATCTGAGGCCACTTTACCAAACAAAATATTATCCTGCAGGGTTGCAGATCCATTATATTTTTCTTCTGAGAAAAATTCTATCGACCCTCTTAAGTCATCAGGTATCTTATCAGAAAATTTTCGTCGTGCCTCCAAAATACGATCTTTGATTGACTGAGTGATCAGGTCAAGTCGGTGTCGAGCGGGGATTAATTTAAATGGAAGAGCTAGAAATCTATCTCTGTCCGCTTCCTCCATAGCGTCTAGGCCTAACCTATCTGCTCGTCCGAGTAAGATTTGAAATTCTGGGAGATCATCCGTTGCAATAAATGAATACTGTGAGAAGTACTCATGGTCAGCTGGCAGATCTGCAAACAACTCGACCATCGTTGAGGCTACATCGCGACCCACCCGAACAAATTCATCTTCAAGGCCTGTTTCCCGTAATATTTCGCGTACATATTGACTTTCTGCTATCTTCTCTAAGACAAAGTCATCACCAACCGGCGTTCCAAACAGTAAGTTTTCCGCTACCGATGCGTTCGAATTGAATTTTTCACTATCAAATAGCTCAATAGAATTTGATATTTCTGGTTGCTTTAAACGGTTTCGTAACGCTTGCCGGGCAGCCAAAATGCGATCCGCTACCACCTTATTCTCGTCGGGATTGATTGTTCCTCTCAAGCCCAAATCATAGGTGTCTCCGTCTAGATCTACAGTTTTCAAGAGATCTAATAATTTCTCTCTAAGCTCAGTATCTGAATTTGCTCCTATTGCTTTATAATCAATCCAATCTGCCTCTAAATCGTCTAGAGAGTTGCCGGAAAGCTCGGCATTACGAAAATTACGTTTCTTCTCATCCGAACCAATAATTTCTGCTGTGGCATCTTTCAAGGGCTGGTGCATTGCCCCTAGTAGAATGTTTTCTCGAAGTGAAGTGTTAAATACGAAAGCTGAAGGTCCTACATACCCCATTCGCCTCCCAGTCGCAGCCTCCGGCAAATCTAACGTTAGTTTATCGGCTACTTTGATTTGGCCTCCATCGGGAATAAGAAGCCGTGCCGTTAAAATTGCCGCAAGGTCCTTCCCACCACTGCTTGGACCAACAATCGCAACTTGCTCTGATTTTTCCGATTGGAATGACAAGCTTTCGATAATCGGTTGTCCCTCATCGTCCAAAACAGAGAGGTTGTTTGCACTAATTGGACCCGAAAGACTGAAATCAGCTTCAAGTTCTGCATGTTGCGCATCTTCAGACAGGATTCCCGGCGGATCGAACTGTTCTATAACCTGATCATACTTAATTTTAGAATCGGCTAGCCTTTGATAGTAGGTAAGCAACTCTTTCCATGGAGCTGATAAATCTTTATACGCAGCTAGAATTGCAACCAGCGCACCAAATGTTAAATCGCCTTTGATTACTAGATAGCCGCCAATTGAATAAAAGAAAAACGGCGTCAATTGTGCTATAAAGTTGTTGACAAATTTGATGAAAAATTTTCTTTGAAAAATTTCGTAGCGTATATCGTAAATGGTACCCAAACGCTCGGTAAAAGTCGCTAAAACTCGTCGCGCGCCATCATTTGCATGAAGCTCTTCTATACCGGAAACCGATTCCCCTATTTTTTCTGATAATCTCCTTACATTTCTGACGCGGGCTTTTCCAAGTTGATTAACATGCCATTGCAACTTTGGTATTATGTAGCCCTGAATAGGGTATAATGCGATCGCAGCCAATCCAAGCATCCAATCTTGGACAAACATAAAAATAAGGATAGTAATTAGTGTTCCACCCTGAAAAGCGGGAAGCGCAATAGAGTCTCCAACGAAACCACCAAGAGGCTCCACCTCGGCTGTAACCATTTGAATAACCTCACCCTGACTAACACGACGAAACTGAGGAAGAGGAAATCGCAGTACTCTAGATAAGAGATCAAATCTCAGACGTCGCAGCATGCGTTCACCAAGCTGCCCACGAAACACATTCACGTAGAATTTAAATCCACCGTTAATACATACGAGCATCAAGAAAGCTAAGCTTAGTATTAACAGATATTCTACCTGATCAATTGACACACCAAAGATGTCAGAAGGTATATCCTTGCCACTTATAGCCTTATTTATAATGATTTTTGGCAAATCGAGGGAAAAATATAAAAACGGGAATGATAATGCTGTCATCACCAATAATATAATCTGATCGCGCTTACTATACCGCCATATAAATTTGAATAGTGTTTTTTCCATGGCTTTGCAGTCTAAAATTTCAATAATTGTTATTCTTTATGCAAAGAATAGACTAAGAGAAGAGCTGGGTAAATGGAACTGGTTAGTTTTAAGAATTTATGGTAAAGGATCGCCTGATCTATTCAAGGACCGTATTATGCCGCCTAAACAAAATAGAAGAAAAAAGCGTCCGGCACGCGTATTAATGTATAGCCATGATAGCTTTGGTTTGGGTCATTTAAGGCGTTGCCGTGAAATAGCCCACTCACTCGTTGAGTCAACCTCACAATTATCTGTTTTGATTCTATCGGGATCCCCAATTATTGGCAATTTTGATTTTAGAACGCGGGTAGACTTTGTCCGAATTCCTGGGGTAATCAAATTAAGAAATGGAGATTACACCTCTTTGAGTTTACATTTAGACATTGAGAAGACACTCGAGCTGAGAGAGTCGATAATAAGGCACACTGCCGATACCTTCGATCCTGATTTATTTATTGTTGATAAAGAGCCTTGGGGACTACGAGGTGAAGTCAAACAGACCATGGAAATGCTGAAAGCCCGAAATACACCTATAGTTTTGGGACTGCGAGACGTGATGGATGAGCCTGCAGCGCTAGCTCCCGAGTGGGAACGCAAAAACGTTTTACCAGCGTTGGAGAATCTCTATGATGAACTCTGGGTTTATGGGATGAAAGAAATCTGTGATCCATTCGATGGATTAGATTTACCCGCAGATGTAAAACTAAAAA
>QBVV01000036.1 GCA_003284265.1 SAR116 cluster bacterium AG-313-A07 | reverse complement strand
TCCGCTGTCGATATTTTCTCTGATGACAGAAAAAACCAAAGGAGGTCGGTTCCCAATTCAAACTCTGAAATCTCCACTTCACCTCCCTGATAAAACACAATGTCAACAGCGTCTGGTGATAATGAAAGCCCCCCAGAGGTACTAACCGAATGACCCAAAACTGGCTTGATAATCGTGCTCGGAGCTTCATTAGGTTCAAGCTCTGACACTTTAAACAAGTCCTCCTTTGAATAACTTATTATTACTTCTGAGTCCGTCATTACTGAACTAAAAAAAGGTTCCGCATTTTCTTTAGTGGGAGCCAAAATTCTATCTAAGACTTTATTCTCAATCAAAAAATCTAATTCTTGCAACGAAACCAGCGTAGCACCCTCATTGGAGTTAAGACTAAATTCAAGTTTATCTAAATCTAAGGAATCCCCAGAAATAGAGCCACTAAAATCTCCGTTAGATGACATTTGAGTATTTCCGACCCCATACTTTATACCTGAATCAGAACGACTATCCGTTAATTCAAAATTCACTTCATTAATTAAATTAATTTCATCCTCTAGGGTTACTTTTTCTTTTGCAGCAGTGATCTGGTAATCTGGAAATAGGACTGTAAATTTGGAATTCCAAAACATTTCAAACGCTTCGGGTATAACGGATAAGCTCTCTGTCGATACGTTATTAAATCCAAAATCAGCAGGGCTATCCGAAATAGATACTCCCTCATTTTTTTCATGAGAAACCTCGCTCTCATCATTGCTATGGCTTACTTCTTCAAAATTTAGATGAAAGTTAGACCCCTTAAACGTATTGCTCTCAGCATTATCATCCCTTGGATTTCTTTGTTGCCCCAGAACAGTAACTAGATAATCTCCAGGCGCATCATTAACAACAACTTCTGTCCCACCGATGTCGGAAATGCCCCAATCAACTTCGCGAGGCTTATCTGAGGATGATGTATTTTGCGATAATTCGTGAGCTATTAATGCTGCGCCGAGTACAGCAGAATTATAATTTGCATTATTCAAATCCGAAAATATTCCTTTAAAGGCATCATTCCTCGTATCACCCTGATTAAATGTAGTGCTTGAGTTTGAAATCTCCGCACTGCTGGAACCTACAAGTGATATGATGTCACCAATATTTGATGCTTTAACACCATCTATTGTTAAGATAAAAGCTGCAGCTAGAAACGCAGTGAGAGCAGCTGTTGGGTGGAGAAACAACCTCCCTCCATTTTTACTCTGAGGCAGTAGCATTGGATGCCTGTCTAGCATCTGATCCACAATGATTCTTATATTTCTGCCGCGGTAAATCTCTTGATTAATGGAGCTTACGGCAATAAATGTCCCATCGATATAAGCGAAGTGAGCAATCACATCGCCATTCTCTGGGCGAATAAAAACAAACCACGGATCACCTTCATCCGTTATACCTGAATCTACCTCTGTGTTTATTCCAGCTTGATTGAGAATTTCCACCGTACGGTAAAAATCAGCAATATCCTGATTACTCCAAGCCCTTACCCTGCCATCGGCCCCGTGGTCATTTCTCCCGCGATCATTTTTTTTTAGAAATGTTACACTCATTGCCCCGAAAACCCAATCCTATATCGCCTAACTAGCAAATTATTACCAACCAAAACAATAATATTGGTACCTCTATCTGTTTTCGCTCTCAAAAATCATATCATAAGTATAAGGATCATAATACTGCAAAAGGGCAGTGGCAAAAACCCTAGGGTCGATTTCGAGGGCTATTGACCACTCTCTAAGTCTATCTGCAGGCACCCGGCCACGTCCTGCTTCTATTTGTGATATGAAGGTGTAGTATTCCATATTCACGCGCTGAGCGAGTTCACGCTGCGACAACCCTAAATCACATCGTCTCTCTTTAAGCCATCTACCAGCTTTCTTCCTAAGGTCGCTAGGACTGGCACCTTCTTTACGCTTTTCCTGCACCTTTGGAAACATCTTTCACACTCCAATACCACTAACTACTTGTTAAGAGTTTACTGTACATTTCTCTGAATGTCCAGTAAACACTGTAACTAATCTTTAACAGTTGATTTTGTGCCTAATTGGAAGGATTATCTGGACATCACAAGCAAGCAACTAAACGTAAAATTCGAGAAAGGCATCATCCCTCCCATTGATCTTATATTTTTACTGGATAAACTAACCCAAAAAGGCGAAGAAAGCTTCTCCTTCGTAACTAAACTGTCCATTACTTATTAATGTGTCTTTTTCATGATCGCTTGCTGTGAAAAAATGCCCTCCAGCATTTTGATCAAAGAACCTGTAGATCGGCACAGTGGAGGAACTCTCAGTATCAAAAGCAAAGAATCCCACCCCCTCAAAAACAAAATCATCTAACGTCACTATGTAGTCTTTTTCGGCCTCAAAAGCGGTAAAGAAGTGATTTCCCCTTTCAGAATTGAAAAAACGATAAATAGGGACCGCATCTTCAGTTGATGCTGTTCCCTCTTGTATTCCTGAGAACCCAATACCCTCAAAATTAAAACTGCCGCTTCCCTCTACGACACTTTTTTCTACAGGGTCTGCTGTGAAGAAATGTCCTCCAGCATTTGGATTGTAAAATCTATATACATCCAACCTGATAATATCATTGGCTCCATAGATAGAAACAGCCGCATCAATATCATCTTGCTGAATATCGAATATCGTCGTGGAATATTGTGCGTTCATTAACGCCTGCTCTGAACCAGAATGAGCAATCCCAATTGCATGACCTAGTTCGTGAGTTACGGTTGAAGAAAAATCAATTTGGTTAGGAGGTGCGTCTCCTGATAAAAACCAATTTTCGTTCACATCCAAAGCAACAATTACACTGTCTAAAGGTCCAGATGAGGGCACCGTTGTTTCACCCAGTATAACCCCAGAACCGTCAATATCAGCCCACCCTAATCTTATATCTACACCCTCCGAGTCTGGACTGAGTCTGAATCTAATATCAGCCACATCTTCCCACGCAGCAAACGATTTAGTTATTTCGTCCTGGAATATTTTCTCCGTTATGAAGAAGTCGAAGTTATAAAATTGTCCATCAAAATTATTTTCAGCGAAACTGTAAGAGACCAATCCACCACTTGATCCAGAAATCTGGTTATCCCCCCATTTTCGGCCAAACGTTTGAAACTCAAAAGTCTCAGAATCCTGTATTTCAAAGCCTTGAAGATTGTTTGACTCAAAAGTCTCAAAATCCTTGATTTCAAAAGCTTGAAGGTCTTTTGTTACGGCATTTACATCACAAAAAAAGCACATCAGATAACAGTCTCTATTTTCAAACACTAAATTACATTATTTAAACCACAGTACTCAATCAGGGGTTGAAAATTTGTTTCTGAATAAGAGAAACAGCTTTTTTCCCCTTTATCTTTCCCGCCTAAGAAATGAAAAAATTGAAAAGAAATAATGACTGAAAATCATCATAAATTTTATACTGCGCCGAGCTAATACTTTGTTTAAGGTAGAATTTTGATTGCGTAGAGAAATTAACTCGTTATTTAGGTTCTCCAATTGTGTTTCTAATTTGCTATTAGATCTTGTTACTTCTTCTAATGAAACAGAAAGAGATTTGACCTGTGGCATATAAGGGGACACCAATGTTTCGATATTTAATGATGGTATAGACGCTAAACAAGCAGTCTTTACTGCCCCTTTTTTTGTCAATTTTGGCTTCTTCAAACACACGAGGAATTCTATATCGTTCAAATCGGTATCCCTAAAAGCGCTTATTTCAGTCATTAGAAGTTCTGTCTGAATCAGGCGTTCTATAATCGCGAAAAAACTAAATGGTGTGAAAATACTGACGTGAACATCGTGGTATGCATCTTCTTCATGCACCTGTTGTGCATATTTGAAAGCGTTCTCATGTGACGTCAGCGGTATTAAATCGGTCATCCCAAGAGAACCTGACCAGACCTTTCCCCCATCAATTAAAACAGCTGTAGAGTAGTGGTCAAAAACATCTGAAACAGATGGTATTTTTTTGCAGGATAAGTACGACTGCAACATTGCACCAAATGTTGTAGCCGGTCTTTGATAGTCAAAAGTAAAGCGCTTATCCGGCACAACCAAAAAAAGACTCCCTCCCGGTCGCAATACCTCGAACAATCCTTGCAACCAGTGAATTGGGTTCGGAACATGTTCCACAACATGTGACGCCACTATGTAATCAACAGCCTGACCATTGAGAGCTTCTAAAAATTCACCTGATGGGCATACTAGATCAACATCAACCAATGCTTTTTGGTCGACTGTTCGATCTAGTTTATATTTCTTTCTCAAACCTTCAGTGGACAAATGGTCCGCATATAAGATCTCACTACCGGGTGACAGATCATTTTTAACCACTAATGGTTTATCCAAAGCGCCTATTTCGATGCCACGCAGGCTTTTTTCACCTAATATTTCATCCAAAAAATGGCGTCGTTTATGATACACCTAGCTACACTCTTCGCGAGACTTCTTACTTCTATCCCAGGGCCAGCTCTTTCCTCTATTAACATCAAGTGCGAACCCGTGCTGAAGAGATAAATTAGGGTTATAGTGAGGATCATCAGATATTACATCTAGCCATCTCTTTTTCATGTACTCAGCCTCCCGTTTGAATCTTGCTTCTTTTTCACTCCCAACATCTAACCCGCGCGAAAGAGACTCGTGATGGTAAAGTTCACAATATGGCGTGTAAAGGTTTCGATACCCGGCCTCCATTAACCGCAGACATAGATCGACATCATTGAATGCAACCTCCAAATTTTTTTCATCGAAGCCATTGATTTGCTCAAACAGCTCTTTTCTAACAGCCAAAGCAGCTGCTGTTATTGCAGAAAAATTTCTGATGAGCCTACTTCCGCCGAAGGTCCCAACCTCAAACCGACCTAACCGAGGGTTAGCGTATCCCGCCACTCCACCTATTCCCACCACAATACCATCATGCTGGACACTATCATCTGAATAATAAAGGCGGGCACCAACCGCCCCGATTTCTTCTCTCATTGCATGCGAAACGAGCTCATTCAGCCAACTAGGCTCAATTATTTCAATATCATTATTTAAAAGTAGAAGCACTTCTCCCCGAGCCTGACGGGCGCCATAATTATTTATTGCAGAATAGTTAAATTTACCTGAAAATTTCAAAATTCGAATTTTTTCCGATTGAATACGTCTAAAGTATTCATGAGTTCTTTTTTGTTGACTATCGTTATCAACAATCAAAATTTCCCAATTTGTATAGTTTGTTCTATTCAAAATTCCATCAATGCAGGTCTCCAATAGTTCCACGTGATCACGTGTCGGGATAATTATCGAAACAACAGGTTGTAATGGCCCTACATTATATTTAATTCGATGATAAACGCCAAGGCTTGAGGGCAGAACCTCTGCGTCTAAACCTCTTCGCTGGATACAGTCTCTAATGGCTTGTGATGCTTTATTATAGGCGTAATTCTTTTCTTCAGCGTTTAAAGCAGTTGATCCTGGAACAGCACGCCAATGATAAAGAATTAGAGGGATATGAAATATTTTGTTCGTTTTCTCGGTAACTCTAAGCAACAAATCATAATCCTGCGCTCCCTCAAAACCTTCTCTGAGGCCCCCAATCTCCTCTACAATAGATTTTCGGTAGACTGCCAAATGACAGATATAATTTTGGGATAGCAGTAAATCGGGGTTCCAATCAGGTTTGAAATTTGGCTCACTTCTGTTTCCCACTTCATCAATTTTATCTTCATCCGAATAGATTAAATCAATATTCTTATCTCGATTCAGTTGCCCTACAATAACAGCTAAGGCATGCGGATGAAGTAGATCATCGTGATCAAGAAAGGTGATATATTCCCCTTTAGCCAGTTCAATAGCAGTATTACTCGCAATAGAAATATGTCTATTTTCTTGAATGAAGTTTATATCTATTCGCTCATCTGCATTAAGCTTTTTTAAAAACCTTAGCAACTTTTCGTCACTCGAACCATCATCAGCGATGCATAATTGCCAATTATTATAAGACTGGGACTCAACTGACTTTATAGCCTCCGAGAGGAAAAAGAGATCTGAATTATAAGTTGGCAAAATAATCGATATTAACGGTTGATAGCTGAATGTTGATAACCAACTCAATATTTCTTTGTTAGAAGCCAGTGCATCAAAATTATCTAGCCAAGAGGCGTAATCTTCCTGGGGGTCAGCGACTTTAGGCCAAATCTCATCAAATATCTTCCTAGGATGCAGTTTCAATAAATGCCCTGAACATCGAAAAATTAGGTTTAATCCCGCTCTAAAACCCCGACCTATTTTCCATCTATATTTAATCATTTTGACTAGAGCAGAAACTGTACTTATTTTGATGAATTCTATTTTTTGCGGTTGACCGTAACTTATTTCTATTGAATATCGGTTAGATTCGCCTTTATTTCTGAAGATCCATCCCCGTTTTCTTCCAGACTCAATAATTGGGAGAGCTAAAACTCGCACAGCCTCAAAATCGCTCTTAGCCTTGAGTTTTAAAACAGCATTAGAGTCGTTTTCTAGAGTTGCTAGAATAAGTCCCCACCCTAGTAACTCCTCCGTTTCGAATTCCTGCACTTTTTGTCCGGTGGTTTCAAATATAACCTTGGGGAAAAGAGGTGTCAAAACGCGAATGAGCCTTGTTAAAAGCCTATAAGGTAGGGTTATTTTCCAGAGAAAGGAGGAATGTATACGTTGCACCTGATCCTCGAAATATCTCCTGGCGGTTGTCTCAATTTTCAAGTTGTCTTGAATATTATTTATATGCAAATGGCTCTTACCTAAATCTGACTCTAGTAAGCTTATCTTTTTCTCTTTCTCCATGATTGCAACTGCCTGTACATTGCGCTCATGAGATAACCTCGCGAAATAGAGGTCTTGAAGTTTTTTTTGACCAAACAAACTATGAATTTCTGTTTTCGTAATCCGCTTATTTTTTCTGAAAAGAATTGCGTAAGGCGTTAAAAAACCAGCATCAAAACTTACGTCCGGTTCAAACCCATGCTGAGAGAATTTTTCTATCCAATATTTGGGCGGATTGACATTGAAATGAGTTGGGTCATCAAAATCATCCGGCGTGGTTGCTAACAATATATGGTCACTAGCTCTGCACATGTTAGCTACCGCAGTGTCGCAATGCTTTTCTTCTATATGCTCAATTACTTCTATCGAGACAATTAAATCATATCTCTCCGGGATGGCATCTAATATCGACGACACAGCAAGAAACCCCGTTAAATCAGGCCTTGATTGTTTGATTGCATATGAAGACACGTCTATACCGAATGCCTGCACCCCCCTATCTCTTAAAGTTTCTACGAGAAGCCCATAAGCACAGCCCACATCTAATACAGTTTTTGGGTTAAGACCGTCAATTATATTTTTGCTAATGTTATCGAAAAAGCTCAACCATTGCTGGTTACGACCATATGCACCCCCATTGTAATTTTCATAGTAAACGCGATCATATTCAACCTCTTGCATAGGGAGGTTTTTGCTATTTGTTGCGATGTCTGGGCAGCATTTCGTTGTCATTCTATGGTTAATCTCACAAAGTCTATAAATTATGCAGTTTGTTATCCACGCCCGATAAAGTTTAACTGTTTAGTTTTGTGTATTATTCAAAGTTAAAATTTATTTCTTCTTCTTGCTCATCAAAAATACCCAAACCCAAGGTTTTAAGACTTTGCTCAGAAGCTTCTCTTTTGTTCATTAACCCGATTAACACATTAAATCTCTCCATTGAATAAAAATGCGCATAGACTAGATCTACCGCCCCTATTTTCCTCAGCTGCTCGTATTTGTCTTTCTCGAGGCTCCGAAATTCCTCTACTTTTATAGAAAGCAGATTTTCTAAATTTATAAAAGTTCCGTCCGTAGTTTCGTAATTGAATTTGAACGGCTGAAAGAGGTCCAAGCTAGCGAGTAGCTTGCATACTTGCTGATTGGCGTATCTATTACGGGCAACTTTTTGTAATCCGCCTATATATTGCTTGAACTCCTCAGACTCACTGCCATCACCATTGAATAGAGGCACTCCATCACCGACCTCGTTTATGAGTTCAGTGCCCTGGTCAATCATCACTTTAAGCCGTTTATCTGAATCGGTCCCTAATCTGAATGGGTAGCACCTATAATCTGCTGGAATATAAGTGCTGTTCCAAGCACCATCGGTACCGACAAGCAGGTTATTATCTTGTTTCAGACCCATGACACAACAAAACTCCGTTACTCCCCCTACATAACCATCATGTATTGATGAAAAAACCAAGGGAAGCGCGGTAACCGCACCTTGCAATTCGAAGCAACAAACTGGCGCCAAAGTCGAATTTTTAGCAAACAGATAGTTTTTATTGGGCCTCAGGAATTTCCCTTCATATTCCACTTTCGAAATACTAGCCCAGTTCATTAGCCATACGCATCCAAATTCTCGGTAATCGAAGTTTCTGTATAATGGTTGACGCGAAGATTTTCAATTATTAAATAGTGGGCGCCGCTAGACATATATCAGCATATTAATCTGTACCTATTTTGCTGTAAATATTGAGGGTAGCGGTATTAGCCATGGGCATCTATATTAGGAAGGGGCGAGTGCACTTAAATTTAAACAGAAAAACAACGCATATTTTTAAAAGAGATATTATTGGGACAGGACCTTAACATAAATACAAAGAGGCAAGAGCATGATTTTTTATCGATAATTGGCGACCTAATTGGCGGTCTTTTAATGTATCAGTTATGGGGACGGTTAGGTTGGAAAGATATTCTGAGCCGCTATCAAAGATCCTTACTTGGGCCGATATGGCTTACAATAAGTATGGGCGTCCTAATTGGGGCACTGGGATTTCTTTACGCGAATTTGTTTAAAATGGATCTTGCTACCTACCTACCTTTCCTAACGGTCGGGTTCGTTCTTTGGCAGTTAATTTCAGGAATATTATTGGACGGGTGCAACGCTTTTGTAAGTGCAGAAGGGATAATAAAGCAGATTAAACTTCCCTTATCAATGCATGTATTCAGATTATTATGGAAGAATCTTATAACGTTAGCACACAATTCAGTTGTTATTATCTTTGTTATGTTTTTCTTCAAAGTAGAAGTTGGTTTCCAAACACTTTTGTTGTTGGTGGGGGTTCTATTTTTATTTTTAAATGGTCTCTGGTGCGCCCTGATTCTTGGGTTATTATGCGCTCGTTATCGCGATCTAAGCCCAACAATAAGTAGCATAGTACAGCTGAGTTTTTTTGTGACGCCTATCATTTGGGATCCATCACTGTTGCCCGATCGACAATTTATATTACTTTATAATCCTTTTTATCATTTCGTAGAAAGTATAAGAGGGCCACTCCTGGGAACAAGCGTAGGAGTTGAAACATGGTTAATCCTTATGGGCATAACGATAGTTGGTTGGTTAGCTGTCATTCCTATAGCCTCAAGAATGCAACACAAACTAGTGTATTGGCTCTAATAGGTACAAAAATGTCCCATATTTTCCTTGAAAATGTTTCCGTAGATTTCCCGATACTTGATGCTAAATCTCGTTCGCTTAGAACCCATTTAATGCGAAAAGTGATAGGGGGAAATTTATCTAAATCAAAACGCACTGTCAGCATACGTGCTCTCCATAATATCTCTTTAAAATTTCAAAATGGAGATCGCGTTGGTTTAATCGGCCACAATGGTGCTGGAAAAACAACATTATTGAGGACCTTAGCGGGTGTATATCCTCCAAGCAATGGAAGAGTCAGTAGCGTTGGTAAAATTGCACCTTTGTTTGACATCTCATTGGGTTTTGACATGGATGCGACTGGTCACGATAACATAATACTTCGCGGGCTTTTTCTCGGCTTGTCTAAAGCTCAAATCACCACATCTATGACTAACATTTCGAGCTTTACTGGTCTTGGGCATTATTTAGAAATGCCCCTTCGCACTTATTCAAGTGGGATGTTGATGAGACTGGCTTTCGCTATCTCAACCGAGATCCAACCAGATATTATTCTTATGGATGAGTGGATTGGAGTAGGCGATAGCAATTTCTTAGAGCAAGCAAAAAAGCGTCTGGAAACATTCATTGATAAGTCTAGTATTTTGATCCTGGCGTCACATTCTGAAGACTTAATCCGGACCACCTGCAATAAAGCGATACTAATGGGACAAGGGCAAGTTTTAGCCGAAGGGTCTGTAGATGAAGTTTTTGCCCATTATAATTTTTTTGGTTCTAGCAGTATCTTTGATATAGACGAATATATAAACTTACATCCTGATTTAAAAGATTCTATGGACATCCCTGGTATGGCGCCATGGATGCATTTTGTAAAATATGGGATTTTCGAAGGTAGATCACCGGGATTTGGAATTGAACTGGAGGCCTTTGCTGCTGATAAAGTTTTCAATCACGCTTTAGAAATAGGAGACGGTTTATCTGCTGCTGAAAGAATAGAGCAGGTCGCACCTTTTCTACAGTCCTTCAAACCACCGTCAAACTGGTACAAAAGAGTTGATAAACCTTATCCATCTGACTTCATTGCAACCGATGGATATCCTATGGTGACACAGGACGCTTCAGATTAAATACGATGATAGAAGGAGGAGGCACACTCACGAACTTTGCAAGCCTAATAAGCAGCTTATTAAGAGACAAATGCGGCTGAGATAATAGGAGAATGGGAAGCTTCATCCATTATAGAACCGTTTTCCTCCTTCACGCAGCCAAACTCTAAGAAGTTCTCTTTTTAATTTTGTCCCTGGTTTATCTTTAAAGCTTGTGCGTTTGTGACCTATTACTCGATTATTTAGAAATTGCACCTGACCCGGCTCAAACTGAAATTCGATAAACATTTTAGGATCATCTATAATTGAAAAAAAAGCGTCAAGCGCAGCTTCACTATTTTCATCAACCACTTTACCCTCTAGTTTATACCCTTGATAAATTAAATTTCTAGACACTCTAACCCGGACCCCCCCGTCTTCATCACATAAAAGTGGAGTGAGGATGGTTTTTTTGTCTGTGTCAGAATGCTCGCGTTGTCGATCAAAAAAATACGGTTGTTGTAATCGAGAAACAAAATGAGGATACTTATCGAACATAACTTCTAGAACGGCTAACATATTCACTATTCTACTCAAACCACCTTCGGCGGCAGGACGCAAACACAAAAGCCCAACGTGGTCAGGTGGAGCTATATTGTATGAGTTGTCGGTATGAAAACTTTGTTCTTCGTTTGTGACATCCGGTCGCACTCCATTCCCAGAGGGGCGGCCTAAATCTGTTACTGAATAAATCATACGCCCATCTGACCATTTCTGAGCAACGGGTCGTCCAACTAATTGGGCAAGCAGCCAATAAATAGCTGTTGCTTCATACTCACCCGTATCCGCAATAGGAAGCTTGTTCACGATGCAGAACCCCAATCCTGCATTTAAATTTTCACGAATTTGGAAAGAGAGGCTCGAAAGGCAGGGGATCTCCAAATCCTCGGGGGACAATGCAAGCAGCGGCATTGGATTTAAGTTAAGTAATTTCAAAATACGTGCTATTTCTTCAAGACATTCATTAGATGGATTAATAAACCCGGCGTCTGGAGCTAATTCTGAGCCGACCCAAGACTTTATAGATGCCATTATTATCGCCCTTTCGCTTCCCCGATTGAATTCCCCAGATTCACACTAGGCCCCCATTAACATGTATGACTTGACCGGTTAAATATGAACTTTCATCAGAAGCACAGAACCTTACAACAGAGGCTACTTCATGTGCTTCACCAACCCGCCCCATTGGAATTTGACTACAGACATCTGCTAGAGCTTTAGGTTCTATAGCGAGATGCGCTGTGGGATCCTTTTTTATGAAGCCGGGCGCAACAATATTAACCGTGATAGAATTAGGAGCCAATTTGAGGGCTAATGCCTTGGCGACGACTTCCATTGCCCCTTTTGCCACCGCTGTAGCAGCGAATGGCATTACTTGTGTTCGCCAGACGTGCGGACCAAAAGCACTGATGCCTATTATACGGCCATTGTTAGACTTTTTAAGAAAAGGAATTGCAGCTGTAGTCAGTTCAAGGAAACTGCGCGTTATCGAATTATGTGCTTCTTCAAATTCCGCATCAGTTATATCAGTTATAGAGGCCTTATTGGCATAACCAGCATTAGCTATGATTATATCCAAACCGTCAAAATGTTGAACCGCCTCTTTTACTAATCGCCTGCCCTCCCCCTTAATTGAAAGATCTGCAAGTTTTTGCTCCGCACGACCTCCAAGGTCCTCTATGTACCTTACGGTCTTATCCAGTCCCTGCTTATTGGAACGGGTATGAACCAAAAAATTCGTTTGTTCGCTTGCCAGTTTTCTGCAAATCTCTGCTCCTATGCCGCTGGCGGCGCCCGTTACAAGTATATTTCTCGTCATTTTATGATATCCCCTAGACAACTTTTGTTCTTTCCGGATAAAGCCAAAAAGAAGAACCCCATCATAACGAAAGAATTTACGTCTGGTTATCCAACTTATTATCGACGTAGAGAAATTCAACAAAATTTTTCTTGTTATTTCCCCCCAGCTATCCTTTGACAACAAATCAATTAGACGAAAATACCATTAATGCTCGATCATACCTCGCGATTATTTATTAAAATGCATACGACACGCCACAATCAAAAGTGAACTAAGCACGCAAGCTACAACGAATTTTAAAAAAAGAATTGGACGGTAAATTAGAGTCAGGCCTTATAAAAACCCTTGATTTACTTCAGTCGTACGATACGCATAGCTTGAAGAACGACCTCTTTTTGAGCTATTAGGGCATTCAGGCGAATAGAGGTCTCTTCGCTAGTATTTTGAGCATCGACACGCATCTGCTCTATCTTTTCTTCTAGTTCATCGGGGTTGAGATCCTCGATGGGAATAACATCTTCCGCCAATACAGTGCATCTATCACCAGTGACTTCCGCAAAACCATTCACAACAAAAAGTTGCTCTGTTATAACACCTTCCTCGTATATATCCACAACCCCCGGGGCAAGTGCCGACAGCATACTTGTGTGCCTGGGAAGCACCCCAAATAAACCTTCGGAGCCCGGTACCACAACCATACTTACGTCTTTTGATATTATAAGACGTTCTGGAGAAACAAGTTCAAAAAGTGTTGTCTCGGCCATTTAAAAACTCTCTAATCCAAGTAATGTATTTAAGCTGCCTCGGCTGCCAATTCCTTACCTTTTTCTATGGCCTCATCAATAGTACCCACCATATAAAATGCCGCCTCTGGTAAATCATCATGTTTACCCTCTACGATCTCTTTGAAACCACGAATTGTTTCTTCCAGAGGAACTAGAACTCCAGGTGTTCCCGTAAAGATTTCAGCAACAAAAAATGGTTGAGACATGAACCGTTGGATCTTTCGAGCCCTTGCCACTGTCAACCTATCTTCCTCTGAAAGTTCGTCCATCCCCAAAATCGCAATTATATCCTGAAGTGACTTATATGTTTGCAGTACCTCCTGGACCTGACGCGCAACTTCGTAGTGTTCGTCTCCAATAATTCTCGGGTCAAGCATGCGAGATGTTGAATCCAACGGATCAACTGCCGGGTAAATACCAAGCTCAGCAATCTGTCGGCTTAGAACCGTTGTTGCATCAAGATGCGAGAATGAGGTAGCTGGTGCTGGATCCGTCAAATCATCCGCCGGAACATAAATTGCCTGTACAGAAGTTATAGACCCTTTGTTTGTAGATGTGATACGCTCCTGCAAATTACCCATATCAGTTGCTAATGTAGGCTGATAACCAACAGCAGATGGTATACGTCCAAGCAGCGCAGAGACTTCTGAGCCTGCTTGAGTAAATCTAAAAATATTATCAACGAAGAACAAAACGTCTTGACCCTCTTCATCTCTAAAGTACTCGGCTAGTGTCAATCCTGTTAGAGCCACTCGAGACCTTGCTCCAGGTGGCTCATTCATTTGGCCATAAACAAGAGCTGCTTTTGAACCTTCTTCACCATTCTCCTTTATAACACCCGACTCAACCATTTCATGATATAGATCGTTACCTTCACGCGTCCTCTCACCAACACCAGCAAAAACTGAATATCCACCATGTGCCTTTGCTATGTTATTAATGAGTTCCATAATAATAACTGTTTTACCAACTCCAGCGCCTCCAAATAGGCCAATTTTTCCTCCCTTGGCATATGGAGCAAGTAAATCAACTACCTTAATGCCAGTTACAAGAATCTCGGCCTCAGTCGATTGATCAACATATTCTGGCGCGGGCCTGTGGATGGGCCAAGACATCTTCGACTTTATGGGCTTTCCTTCGTCTATGGTTTCACCGATAACGTTTATAAGTCTACCTAGAGTCTCTGGACCGACTGGGACAGTGATTGCCTCACCAGTATCTGTTACATCCGATCCCCGAACCAATCCCTCTGTGCTATCCATAGCTATAGTTCTAACCATATTTTCCCCGAGATGCTGTGCCACCTCCAGGACAAGCCTTGTATCACCATTCTGTGTATGCAAAGCATTCAAGATCGCTGGCAATTCGCCGTCAAATTGCACGTCAACAACCGCACCAATAACCTGGGTAATTTTACCTGTTGCGTTAGTAGTCATCTTTTACTCCTTCTCGTCCGACCCGGACGCACCATCCTATTATTAACTTGAAGCAGCCCCGTCATAAAGCTTCAGCGCCTGAAATAATTTCTATCAATTCTTTGGTGATGAATGCCTGTCGCGTTCTATTATAAGTTAGGGTTAACTTATCGATCATTTCACCAGCATTGCGGGTAGCGCTATCCATTGCAGTCATGCGGGCGCCATGCTCACTAGCTGTGTTTTCTAATAGAGCTGAAAAAAGTTGGGTTGAGACATTCTTTGGCAACAATTCTGCCAAAATAGCACTCTCATCAGGTTCATATTCATACATTCCCACCGTATCTTCATCGCTCTCCGACTCTGGAATACTAGCCGGAATAATTTGTTGCTCCGTGACAATTTGCGTCATAGCCGATTGGAATTTATTATAAATCATTGTGCATACGTCGAAATCTCCTGCCTCAAACATGTTTATAAGACGCGCTCCTATATCAGCCACCGCCGAGAATTCTATCTTTCCTCTTGTAATACCTTCCAACGATTCGGTAATTAGTTCTCCGGCCTCTCTTTGAAGTTGATCACTGCCCTTTCGACCGACACACACCAATTTGACTTGCTTTCCATCATTTTTTAACTGAGCAATTCTCTTCCGAGTAGCTCTTACAATAGATGAATTAAAGCCACCACAAAGTCCTCTATCTGCAGTCATTACCACCAGTAAATGGCTATCACTCTTTCCTGTTCCCGCCAATAATTTTGGGCCACCTACGTCATTCATCTTACCTGCCAGAGTAGCAATCATACGATCCATCCTTGCGGAATAGGGGCGAGCCTCTTCAGCATATTCTTGAGCACGACGCAATTTAGCTGCCGCTACCATTTTCATGGCAGACGTAATTTTCTGCGTTGACTTTACGCTGTTTATCCTAACCTTAAGATCTTTTAAGTTTGGCATGCCGCTTACTACTCTAAAGTTTCATTACCAACGCGATCAAACAAACTTTTTCGCATACGATTCAACAAAGGACACTAGCTCTTTATCGGTGGCCTCACTCAATTCCTGTTCATCTCTAATTTTTGTCAAAATATCAGAACCGTTTGCCTTAATATCCGATAGCAATCCTTGTTCAAATCGAGTTACATCACCAACATCGACTTGATCAAGATAGCCCCTAACTCCAGCAAAAATCGATACGACCTGCTCTTCTACTGGCAGAGGAGCATACTGTCCCTGCTTTAGTAGCTCTGTTAAACGCTCGCCTCGGGCCAGTAATCGTTGGGTTGCTGGATCGAGGTCGGAGGCGAACTGAGCAAATGCAGCCATTTCACGATACTGGGCAAGTTCTAGCTTTATTCTTCCCGCAACCTGTTTCATAGCCTTAATCTGAGCCGCTGAACCGACGCGACTTACTGATAGGCCAACATTTACTGCCGGTCGAATTCCCCGATAAAACAACTCTGTCTCAAGGAAGATCTGGCCATCAGTAATTGATATAACATTCGTGGGTATGTATGCCGAGACATCTCCCCCCTGTGTTTCAATCACTGGCAGAGCGGTCAGAGAACCCGAGCCATTCTCTCCATTCATTTTAGCAGCGCGCTCCAGTAACCTGGAATGAATATAAAAGACATCCCCGGGATATGCTTCTCGACCGGGAGGACGACGAAGCAATAGCGACATTTGGCGATATGCAACGGCCTGCTTTGAAAGATCGTCGTAAACAATTAGACCATGCATGCCATTATCACGAAAAAACTCTCCCATTGTGCATCCTGCATAAGGAGCAAGGAATTGCATAGGAGCAGGCTCCGAAGCCGTTGAGGCCACGACAATTGAATATTCCATCGCCCCATAATCTTCCAGCGTCTTAACTATCTGCGCAACAGTTGAACGCTTTTGACCAACGGCTACATAGATGCAATATAGTTTCTTCGAGTCATCATCTCCAGCAGCATCATTGACTGATTTCTGATTAATAAACGCGTCAATCGCTATGGCGGTCTTTCCAGTCTGGCGATCTCCTATTATGAGCTCTCTTTGGCCTCTACCAACAGGGATCAGACTATCAATAGCCTTCAATCCAGTTTGCATAGGCTCATGAACGCCCTGCCGTGGCATTATACCTGGTGCTTTCACCTCAACCCTTCTTCTTTCGGTCGCCTCAATCGGCCCTTTGCCGTCTATTGGATTACCAAGAGGATCAACGACCCTTCCAAGAAGCCCTTTTCCCACGGGAACATCGACGATACTGCCGGTACGTTTTACCGTATCACCTTCTTTAATTTCGCGGTCATCACCGAAAATAACTATACCCACATTATCGGTCTCTAAATTCAGAGCCATACCCTGAACACCATTGGGGAATTCCAGCATTTCACCTGCCTGGACTTCGTCCAAACCGTAAACACGCGCGATACCATCACCCACCGAGAGAACCTGCCCAACTTCGGCAATCTCTGCTTCAGATCCGAAATTAGCTATTTGATCCTTCAAAATTGTGGAAATCTCTGCTGCTCTGATATCCATCAGCCGACACCCTTCATGGCAATTTGTAATCGTTGTAATTTAGTACGTATTGAACTGTCTACCATACGCGAACCTACGCGCACTATAAGTCCACCAATTAACGTTTCATCAACATCCAAACTTAGGGACACCTTTTGTCCCAAGGTTTTATTTAACGAGGTATTAAGTTTTTTTGTTTGATCCGCTGTGAGCTTAACAGCAGAAGTAATATTAGCCTTAATTTCGCCCCGTCTTTCCGCGAGCTCAGATAAAAATGTCGTTATCATATCGTTGATAACAAAAAGTCGACGGTTCATTACAACCGCCCCAATAAATTTTTTAGTTAAATCATTAACTTTAGCCTTGGTTAGTAGAGCCTCTATACCGATGAGTTGATCTTCTCTGCTTATAACAGGCGATCGTATCAATCGATCCAACGCCTCGCTCTCATCTATTAGTTTACTAAAATTTGACAAATCGCTGGCTACACTATCAAGACAGCGTTCTTGATCAGCCAATTCATATAGCGCTGACGCATACCGCCCAGCTAAACTCTGAGATTTAGAAACCACTCGGGACTGCCCCACATTAAAATAAATCTAATCGCCATCACAAAACAAAACCATAAAGCAATGGGTCAAAACCTTAACGAGGGGTTTCGTAGCATAGAGATTAGAGCCATGCAAGCCGTTCTAGAAGATGAATTTATTATCCAGAGAAATGATGCCTATAATTTGAAAAGGGTAAGGCTGAAATAAAGCCAGCGACTCTTTTTGCATAGCTTAATTGCAAAATAAATAGCTACATAAAATTGTATGGATCTATATCTATGTCTACTCTTGCATTTGATGGCACCTTAATATTTTGGAGCCAAGACTTCAGTATTTTCTGTATATTAATATTTTTTGAACACTTGACGAGGAATCTTCGCCGATGACGTCCACGCAGTATCGCTATAGGCGCAATAGCAGGACCTAAAATTTGCACCCCAGAGTTATAAGGTGCAGATGCTGCTATTACGCTCGCTAAGTCATCAACTATTCTGGGGTCTTTAGCACTTAATATTACTGCAGCTAATTTCCCAAAGGGAGGCATACCCGCACCTTTTCTTCCCCTCTTTTCCTCTTCCAAAAATCCATCTCTATCCCAAGAGAGTAACGCTTTAATCAAAGGGTGATCAGGTTGAGATGTTTGCAAAAATACTTTGCCAGGACGACTTTCCCGGCCAGATCTTCCAGCGACTTGATGCAATAACTGGTAGGTTCGCTCTCCAGCTCGTAAATCTCCTCCTGCCAGGCCCAGATCCGCATCGATTACTCCAACGCATGTCACGAGGGGGAAATGGTGTCCTTTAGCGATGACTTGTGTTCCGATAATTATATCAATTTTTGAATCTTGAACCGCCTTAATGAATTCACCTAATCTGACCGGTCCAGACAGAGTGTCACTAGAAGCGACTGAAATACGGGCCGAGGGAAACCGAAATCGAACTTCCTCCTCTAACCGTTCAACCCCCGGTCCGACAGCGTGGAAGGAGTCTACCGCCCCACATTTGAAGCAGCTAGATGGCATAGTGATCGCGTAATCACAGTGATGGCATTGCAATCTGGAGATCGATTTGTGTTCGACCAACCATGCCGAACAATTAGGACATTCCAGTCTATGTCCACAGACCCGGCAAAGATTTAGAGGTGCATACCCACGCCGATTTAAAAATAGTATCGTCTGTTCTTTACGTTCAAGTGTCTCAGATATTTCATTTACTAACCGCTTCGTAATCCACTGCCCCTTAATCAAATTAGACTTACCTAAATCAATCGCCTTTACCTCGGGTAAATCCGCCACACCATAGCGTGAATTAAGCGGAATTCGGTTATAACGACCCTGTTCAAAGTTGATTAAGGTTTCTAAGGATGGAGTAGCAGATACTAAAACCGCACTAAACTGGCCAGCACGAGCTCGTGCTACAGCCATGTCTCTGCATTGGTATTTGACGCCGTCAGCCTGCTTGAATCCTGCTTCGTGTTCTTCATCAACAACGATCAAACCAAGCTTTGAAAAAGGCAAAAATAAAGCGGAGCGTGCACCCACAACAACCGAGACCTCTCCTTCAAAAACCGCCCTCCACGTTTGGTTTCTCATTTTTCCCGATAAATCGGAATGCCATTGCCCCGGACGAAAACCAAACCGTGTCTCAAATCGATGTAAGAATGGTTGTGACAATGCTATCTCCGGAAGCAGTATCAAAACCTGTTTTTCTTGTTTTAATACTTCGGATATAGCCTCAAAATAGACTTCTGTTTTTCCTGCCCCAGTCACGCCATCGATCAAGCTAACGTTAAAGGTTTGTTCTCTCAAAGAATTTAACAATTTTGAGACAGCTTTGCCTTGTTCTAAATTAAATACGGGGGTGACGACCTTTTTCGTCTTAGGCGTGTCTTTGAGATTTTTTTCCGTAATCGCAACTGAGTCAATAAATCCTGAACGCTGCAATCCTCTTATGATAGCGGGTGTCACTCTTGCAAATTCAATAATCTCTTGCACTGTACGGGTTTTATTGTCAGCGAGATAATCCAATACTCTTTTTCGGCCCGATGTAAGTTTGACTCCCTGCTTCTGCATATCGAACGCGTTGACAAAAGCTTTGATCCGTCGGGGTGGAAGAAGTGCCTGAGGCGCACTTAATACCATTTTTAGCACAGCCCCAGGAGAAACCATGTTATAGGCTGAAACCCAGACAACGAAATTCATCATTTCTTCTGGGATCCTTGGCAAATCATATTTGCTTAATACCCGTTTTAATTTTGAAATCTCAACTTGCCCTTCTACAGAACCTATTACCAGAGCTGGGAGATATCTTTTGCCAAATGGCACCTCAACCAAATCGCCTATTCTCAAGGAGAGATCTTCATTCAGATACTCGTAATATTGAGAAACCGGTATTGGTAGAAGTACATTGATCCGACCACAAGGCAGTGTCATAGATGAATCGCTTTGCTTGTCTTCAACATCCATAAAATTTATCATTCCAAAATCAGGCAGTCACATAAGTCAATCTATACAAATTGTGGAGACAATATCAGACTTTAGGTTATGATAATTAAATATCTCATCAACTAGCCATAATGCAATCAGTCCGATAGAATTGAACGCATCGTTTTAAAAAATAGAGAGCTTTCAGATGAAATTTTTTTTAGACACGGCAAACGTCCAAGAAATAAAAGATATGGTACCTACGGGTCTTATTGATGGCGTAACCACGAACCCTTCGTTAATTGCAGCATCAGGACGGGACATTAAAGAAGTCATATCAGAAATCTGTAGTATTGTAGATGGTCCTGTCAGCGCCGAGGTAACAGCAACTGACTTCGATACAATGTTGGCAGAAGGTCGAATGTTGCAGGGTATTGCGAAAAATATAACGGTGAAAGTGCCTCTAACCTTTGACGGACTCAAAACTTGTAAAACGTTATCAGATGAGGGCACTTCTGTTAATGTAACTCTCTGTTTCTCGGCCGCTCAAGCTCTGTTAGCAGCCAAAGCTGGAGCAACCTTCATTTCCCCGTTTGCTGGACGAGTGGACGATATGGGCGGAATGGGAATGGAATTAATTTCCGAAATAGTCCAAATCTATTCAAATTATAATTTCTCCACCGAAGTTTTAGTAGCTTCAGTTAGAGGGCCCCAACACGTCATTCAAGCAGCGCTTTTGGGGGCCGACATAGCAACCCTTCCTACATCGGTTATAAAGGCTTTATATAAGCATCCGCTGACAGATAGCGGCTTGAGCGCTTTTTTGAAAGACTGGGAAAAGACTGGGCAATCTATTCTCTAAAAGGCGTGATAGCTAAATTTTTAACCTTGGTATAAAAAATATCAATTTTAAAAGGACTTATTATGTAAGGTTTCTGCAAACTACCCAGTGTAAATTATAACTAGGGAGACAAAAACGTAAAATGCCTAGTTCTTCAAAGACTTTGGATCAAGCCATTGCAATTGAATGCAAGGAAGTAATTGTTAGTTGGAGCAATTGGCTAGAAAATCAGCGGCGCTTCAGTTCTAATACCAGAACAGCCTATTTACACGACCTTGAAGTATTCCTGGCTTTCTTATCAAAGCATATAGGACAGCTAATAGGTTTGAATGATTTAGAGAATATTACTTTAACTGATTTCAGAAGCTTCATTACTGAAATTCAGATGAAGGGACTATCTAAAAGTTCAACTGCGAGAACGATCTCTACCATTAGAAATTTTTTTCACTATCTCGATCGAGAATTAGCAATAACGAATAGTCATGTTGATCGAATAAAATCCCCGAGAACTAATCATTCCCTTACTAAAGCATTGAATATTTCTGATGCGAAAAAAAGCCTTGAAGCATCGAAGACGTTGTCAAAAATTCGCTGGGTTGGAGCAAGGGACTCCGCACTCATACACCTACTATACGGCTGTGGGCTTCGGATTAGCGAGGCACTTCAGATGAATGGCGATATTCTTCCCTTTTCTGAAACTATTAAAATTACGGGTAAAGGCTCCAAAGAAAGATTAGTCCCGGTTTTGCCGTCAGTGCGAGATGCGGTCGAGAACTATCGAGCTATATGCCCGTTTCAAATCAAATACGAAACTCCATTATTCTATGGCGTTCGAGGAAACCGACTTAACCCCGGGGTTGTTCAGAGAATGATGCGCTCATTGCAAGCAGCGCTTGGTTTACCATCTACAGCCACGCCACATGCGTTAAGACATTCGTTTGGAACACATCTACTCATTAACGGGGGAGATCTAAGAACTATACAAGAACTGCTCGGTCATTCCTCATTATCAACTACACAAAGATATACGGACGTAGACACGGCCCATTTATTAGAGGTGCATCAAAAAGCACACCCACGAGCTCAAAAATAGTATAAATTGTAATGTATATTTCTTATTTTATACTTAATTAAATATGTATCGTTCTTCCATCGACAGCTAGAGCAGCTTCTTTAACGGCTTCGTTTAACGTCGGGTGAGCGTGGCATGTTCTTGCAATATCTTCGGCAGACGCACCATAAGTCATCGCCGTTACACATTCATGGATTACAGTCCCAGCATCAGGACTAATAATATGGACGCCTAAAACTTTATCCGTTTTTGCGTCTGCTAAAATTTTAACCAAGCCTTCAGTCTCATTAACAGCTTTAGCCCTACTATTAGCGGAGAAGGGAAAACTGCCTTTTGAATATGGTATTCCCAATTCTTTGAGTTCTTCCTCCGTCCTACCTATAGAAGCAACTTCGGGATGCGTGTATATAACCCCGGGAACTAAATTATAATCAACATGGCCAGTTTGACCTGCCATTATTTCTACCGCGGCAATTCCATCCTCTTCGGCTTTGTGCGCAAGCATAGGACCAGGAACACAATCCCCAATAGCAAATATCCCAGGCACTGACGTCTCAAAATCACCATCAATCAAAATAAAACCTTTTTTATCACAGTTTATACCAAGTTTCTCAATACCCAGATCTTCTATAAACGGGGCGCGTCCTATAGCCACAAGGACTACATCACACTTTAAGTTTGAAGATGTACCGCCACCAGCCGGTTCTATATTCAATGAAACCCCACTCGAACTCACTTCACCTTGCGTTACCTTAGTCTGCAGTTTGAAATCTATCCCTTGCATTTTTAAAATACGTTGAAATTTTCGTCCTATCTCTACATCCATCTGAGGCACGATTCTATCCAAAAACTCAACAACCGTGACCTTGGCCCCCAAACGCGCCCAGATAGAGCCCATCTCCAAACCAATATACCCTCCCCCTACGACAACTAGATGTTTTGGAACCTCGGACAATTCCAGAGCACCAGTTGAGGTGACTACACGTTTTTCATCAAACTTCAAGTTGGGTAATGGTGTCGATTCCGAGCCTGTGGCAATTAGGATTTTTGATGTTTTAAGAAGAACATTTTTGGCACCTTTGGAAATCACTTCTACTTCAGATGGCGATTTAATTTTTGCCTTTCCGGTAATCCAGGTCACGTTGTTTTTCTTTAGTAAGAATTCAACCCCTTTAGTAAGCTCACTGACTATGCTATCTTTTTTAGCCATCATTTTTTTCAAATTTAAGTTCACACTGCTAATTTCTATCCCATACTCAGACAGATTATTTGAAGCGTCGGCAAATTTTTTCGATGCAGACAGGAGCGCCTTTGAGGGGATACAGCCTACGTTTAAGCAGGTTCCACCCAAGCTTGTCCTTCTATCCACACAAGCCACTTTTAATCCTAACTGGGCAGCTCGAATAGCTGCAACGTAACCGCCCGGTCCAGCACCTATAACAACAAGATCGAATTCATTTGGCATATTTGGTTCCTAAAAATAGACTCTGTTTCATAGCACGCGAGAGCCATATTCAAAAAATTATCGAATAATATCCGATGTCAGGATAATTTTTAACAGGCTTTGATAAATTACATATCAATAAGCAATCGCCTTGGATCTTCTAACGCTTCCTTGACTCTAACCAAAAAAGTTACCGCCTCCCGCCCATCAACTATGCGATGATCATAAGAGAGCGCCAAGTACATCATTGATCTAATCTCGACAACTCCATTAACTGCCATTGGGCGTGATTGGATCTTATGCATCCCGAGTATTCCCGATTGAGGAGGATTCAAAATTGGCGATGACATTAATGAACCGTATACCCCACCATTTGAAATAGTAAAAGTTCCACCTTTCATTTCTTCTATGGCCAATTTTCCATCCCTCGCTCGCACACCAAAGTCATTAATCGATTTTTCTAACTGCGCGAACCCTAGTTTATCGGCTTCCCTGAGAACGGGCACGACTAGACCTTGAGGTGTGCCAACAGCCACCCCGATATCATAAAAATTCTTATAAATTATTTCGTCATTATAAATTTCAGCATTCACTGCTGGTAATTCTTTTAACGCATTCACGCATGCCTTTATAAAAAATGACATAAACCCAAGTCGTACTCCGTGTTTTTTCTCAAACGTTTCACGATACTCTGACCGCAATTCCATTATCGCTCCCATATCGACTTCATTATATGTCGTCAGCATAGCGGCAGTATTTTGGGCTTCCTTCAATCTACGGGCGATAACCTGCCGCAATCGGTTCATCTTCACACGTTCTTCTCTGGGATCATCCGGTCTCGAAGGTAAAGACGATTTTGCGTTTGGCTCAATTGGTAAACCTGATGACTGAGCAAATACTTTAGCGGTTCCGTTCTCTATCGCACCAAGCACATCAACCTTCAATAAACGCCCATCTTTACCCGAAGGCTTTATTTGATTGGGATCTAGATTATTGTCATCAACAAGCTTCCGAACCGCAGGGGAAAGTGTCTTTAGAGCTGGAAGATTTAGGCCGGCGGCTCTCTCTTGCTTTTGTTCTAATTCCCCAGTTTCCAACTTCGGAGGGCTCATTGCTTTTGATACTTGCTTTGAGATCTGCGCTGATGTCTTAGTTCCCTCATCAATAACGCACAAAAGCGCTCCTGCTTCTACTTCCGCACCTTCTTCACACAATATCGAGCTTAACGTGCCAGAAATTGGACTATTAACTTCAAGTGTTACTTTGTCCGTTTCAAGTTCCACAAGAGGTTCATCCGCATTAACTCGATCACCCTCCTTCTTTAACCATGTAGCAACCGTAGCTTCACTTACAGATTCACCCAAAATTGGGACATTTACTTCAATTGACATAAGTTTTTCCAGCCCATTTTACTTTTAAAAATTGCCCCATCCCCTAGTTTATTCCGCTGCATATTTTGACATTGCCGTCGATTTTTTCTTATTGCGGTTACTGATTGTGAGGGCTTGATCAATGAGCTTCTTTTGCTCAATTACATGTCGGTTGAGGTTACCCGTAGCGGGCGATGCTGCTTCGGCACGGCCCACATAAATAGGTCTCTTTGAACTTCCATCCAACTCAGATAGAACGTCTTCTATTCGCCTATCAACATACGTCCAGGCGCCCATATTTTCCGGTTCTTCCTGGCACCAGACGACTTCAGCTTGAGGGAAGCGCGATAATTGTTCCAAAAGTGCCGAACGCGGGAATGGATAAAGCTGTTCCAACCTCAAAAGAAATATATTTTGACGTTTGAGCCGGGCACGCTCTTGAAAGAGCTCATAATATATTTTTCCAGAACACAAAATAACCTTTTGAACTTTATCATCGGTGCATAAGGGTTTCATATCATGCATTACACGATGGAAGGTTGTACCCGGTCCCATAGCGTCCAATATAGAAACACACATCTTATGTCTCAATAGCGACTTTGGTGTCATAATAATTAATGGTTTTCTAAAATCTCGCTGCACCTGCCTACGCAAAACATGAAAGTAATTTGCTGGTGTAGTGCAATTAACAACTTGCATATTATCATCTCCACAGAGTTGAAGGTATCTCTCCAACCGTGCCGAGGAATGATCCGGGCCTTGTCCCTCGTATCCATGCGGAAGCAATAAGACTAATCCAGACATACGCAGCCACTTATCCTCACCAGAACTAATAAATTGATCCATGATAACCTGTGCGCCATTCGCAAAATCGCCGAACTGCGCCTCCCATAATATGAGTGAGTTAGGTTCTGCTTGGCTAAAACCGTATTCAAAGCCAAGCACAGATGCCTCTGACAAAGGACTAT
>QBVV01000035.1 GCA_003284265.1 SAR116 cluster bacterium AG-313-A07 | reverse complement strand
GCATGGTTGTGCTGATGCATATGATCATTGGTATCTTAGCGACCGTAAAAATTTCCATTCGTCACCTGCCATGTCAAAAGTTGCCCGGGAAGCCTTTGAGATGGCGAATTGCACTTTAGACGATATGGCTGCATTGGATTTATATAGTTGCTTCCCATCGGCAGTTCAGATTGCATGCGATGAAATGGGTATTCCATTGGACGACCCGCGAGGATTGACTGTAACTGGCGGGCTTCCTTACTTCGGAGGTCCCGGGAATAACTATGTAACGCACTCAATCGCCGAAATGATGAATAAGGTTCGAGCCAATCCAGGAAGCAAAGGCTTGGTCACTGCCAACGGAAATTATGTTACAAAACAATCGGCTGGTATTTATTGCACCGAACCGACTGAAAAACCGTTTCTACCCAAAGACCCAAAGATTTATCAAGCCGAAATTGATGCTGATAAGGGCCCCTCTGTGACCGAAGTAGCAAATGGAGATGCCACTATAGAAACATACACAATTATGCATGACCGAAAGGGACCATCATTCGGAATCCTATTTGGGCGACTTTCTGATGGAAGCAGGTTCATTGCTAATACACCAGATGATTTAGACTTGATGTTGGAGATGACGTCTAAGGATTATCTGGGGGCAGAGGGAAAAGTAAAAGGGGTAAATGGAGTAAACATATTTACGCCGGGTTAGTCTGTTTCTGCATGAGGGAAAACGGTTGGTAGATATCAGAAAGTCTACAATTGATGAGTTAGCTACTTTGTTGGATAGCGGTAGCGTGAGTGCTGTTGAACTTTTAAATAGCTATATTCAAGCTATCCAATTAGAGGATAAAAATTACAATGCGATAGCACTTTTAAATCCAGATGCGGAAAAAATTGCTCTGGAGTTAGATAATGAAAGAAGAAATGGGTTTGTTAGAGGCCCCCTGCATGGAATACCCATTCTTTTAAAGGATAATATTGATACCGCAGATAAAATGATTACTTCCGCGGGTTCGCTGGCTTTAAACGGTAACATTGCTCAAAAAGATGCTCACCTCGTTGAGCGACTTCGCGGGGCTGGTGCTATTATACTTGGTAAAACAAATCTTAGCGAATGGGCAAATTTTCGTTCAACACGCTCCTCAAGTGGATGGTCCAGTCGAGGAGGACAAGTTCGTAATGCGTATGCAACGGATAGAACTCCTGGCGGTTCAAGTTCAGGTTCTGCTGTTGCTGTCGCTAGAGGTTTTTGTGCTGGCGCCATCGGCACTGAAACTGATGGCTCGGTCGTGGGGCCTTCCTCCATGAATTCAATCGTTGGAATAAAACCAACGGTTGGAATGGTTTCTAGAAATGGAATTATTCCTATATCGCATAGCCAGGATACAGCTGGCCCAATGGCTAAAACTGTTTCAGACGCGACTATCATGCTTTCCATTATCTCTGGATATGATCCATCTGATAACTTCCCTATGGAATTTGAGAGAATAAAAGAAAAAAAAATATTTAGAAAAAAAGATAAGGGCGCATTAAAGGGAAAAAGAGTTGGGATTGTTCGAAATTATGCAGGTTTTCACGATGGTGTTGATAATATATTTGAACAAGCTTTAGCGGGATTAAAGGAGGCGGGCGCAGAACTAATAGATGAAATTTCTCTTGTGTCACAAAGTGAGATAAGAAAATACGAACTTCTAGTTATGCGCACAGAATTCAAAGTTGGTTTGAATGCTTATTTGGCTAGGCAAGCCGCGCCAGCAAAAATTGGTTCATTAAAAGAACTGATAGAATTCAATGATAAAAATAGAAAATTAGTCATGCCGTTTTTTGGACAGGAGCAATTAATTGCTTCAGAAGAAACAGATGGTTTGGATAACTTTCATTATAAACAAGCACTTGAAACTAGCCGTTACTTGGCCAGGAATGTTGGGATTGACAAGGCAATGTTTGATCATGATCTCTGTGCTTTGGTGATGCCGACTGGTTCTGCACCTTGGTCTATTGACCTCATAAATGGAGATAATCGCCTTGGCGGCAGTTCGTGTCAGGCCGCAGTATCAGGATATCCAAGCATTACAGTGCCCATGGGATATTTGAGTGGTTTACCAGTCGGTATGTCGTTTGTAGGCAAGCCGTGGCACGACTTCTTTCTCACAGGTCTGGCCTCTGCGTTTGAGCAGAATTTTGGTGTGAGGGTTGACCCGGGAAAAGCATCTCCATTTTTAGTAGGATCAAAATGATCGTGTTTAAGTTCTTTGTCGATTGAAAGAAGAAAAAACGTGCAGACCGTCATCCCATGTTGCAGAATAGTGTCGGTATATAACTTTTTTGGATATTAAAATGTCGTTAGAAGCTGCTAAGGAACTTGCGCCGACAGGTGTTTTGAGAGCTGCAATAAACATGTCAAATTTTTTACTTGTAACCGGACGAACCGCCGGTGGAGATCCCGACGGCGTATCCCCGGATATGGCAAGAGAGTTAGCAAAACGATTGGGTGTTGATCTCGAACTGCTTCAATATAAAACGCCCGGAGAAGTATCAGATGATGCTGGAAAAGGTATTTGGGATATTGGTAATATTGGAGCTGAACCCAAACGGGCAGAGAAAATAGACTTTACGGCAGCTTACTGTGAAATTCAGTCGACTTATATGGTCCCGCCAGGATCAAAAATAACTAGTCTTGATCAGGTTGATCAAACAGGGAATAGAATAGCTGTATCAGCTAGAAGTGCCTACGATTTATGGTTGGAAAGAAATATTAAAAATGCAGAATTAGTTCGTGTTGATGGAATAGATGCTTCGTTTGATATTTTTATGGAGAAGAAATTAGAGGCGCTGGCGGGATTACGTCCACGCTTGATCACTGATGTAGAGCGAGTTCCCGGCGCCAAGATATTAGAAGGGCAATTTACTGCCGTCCAACAAGCCATGGGATGTACTCGGGGAAAAGATATTGGAGCACGTTTTCTGAAGGAGTTTGTGGAAGAGATGAAGTCAACGGGTTTTGTTGGTCGCCTAATAGAAAAACACGACGTTGTTGGTCGACTGTCGGTAGCAGGGCCGGCATAATATTGAGTAATAATTTAATAATAGAAGAGTAAAAGATGTCTAATATTGAAAATTTGTCGACTGTTGATATTTCAATTTCTGATTTCGTTGCAGTGGCTACTATGAATAATCCACCTGTAAATGCACAAAATAAACAATTCCATGAAGACTTAACGTTAGTTTTTGATGTGCTAAGCGACAGGGAAGACGTAAGAGCCATAATTCTTACGGGTGCTGGAAAATGCTTTTCGGCCGGCGCAGATATTAAAGGTAGGGCGGGGCAAAAAAAGGAGTTGGGCGACCATTGGAGCCATAGTAGACGAGTTCGTGAATGTTTTCACTCGATTATGGAATGTAAAAAACCAGTTATAGCGGCTATAAATGGGCCGGCTCTCGGAGCTGGACTGGCTATTGCAGCGTCAGCCGATATTTTGCTGGCATCGGAGGAAGCAAGCGTAGGACTTCCAGAGATTAATGTAGGCCTACTCGGTGGTGGGCGCCATGCCATGCGGCTTTTTGGTCATTCAAAGACACGGCTGCTTATGCTGACAGGCAAAAGATTAACAGGCGCTGAACTATACCGGCTTGGCGTGGTTGAAGAATGCGTCCCTTCGGACAAATTAATGAGCACGGCTATGGAGCTAGCTTTGGAGCTCGCATCAAAAAGTCCGGTGGCTATGAGTTTAGCAAAAGGAACGTTAAACTCTATTGAAGAGATGACCCTCAGGGATGGGTATAGATATGAACAGAATAAAACAGGGGAGCTCTCAAAAACTGAAGATAGTCGGGAAGCCATGGCCGCGTTTGCGGAGAAAAGGCCGCCTGTTTTTAAAGGAAGGTAAGAACGGTATCAAATGAGTTATTTTGCGCTATAGAAGCTAATACTAGCTCTGAGGGGGGAAGAGAATGGAACTAAGTGCAAATCAAATAGAACAGTTTAATTCCCAAGGTTTTTTATTTATACCAAGTTTATTTGATGCGGATGAAATAGCTAATTTAAATTCTCGATTGCCTTCTATTTTGAGTGATCGCGGCCCAAAGACCTTGAGAGAAAGAGGTAGTGATTCGGTGAGATCAGCAATCGCTCCGCATTTAGATGATGAAGTTTTTCAAAAGTTGAGTTTACATCCACGTTTAGTGCGACCTGCTCAGCAAATATTAGAGGGCGAAGTCTATCTCCATCAATTTAAGGTGAATGCTAAAGAGGCACATGATGGTGAGATATGGCATTGGCATCAAGATTACCGAACATGGTACGAAGATGATGGTATGCCCCAACCAGATGTCATAAATGCGACGGTTTTTCTGGATGAAGTGAACGAATTTAATGGCCCGATGATGTTTATTCCTGGATCCCATAAGAATGGACGCATTGACTCGGATAATGATTTTGAACGGGTCCCTGAGTACGGGCGATTATCGGCGGATGCTGTTGGCAGCCCGTATAAGCAAGAAACGATAAATAGTGAGATAGAAAAACACGGTATTGCTGCTCCAAAGGGGCCAGCTGGATCGACCATTTTTTTTCACGGGTGTACCTTACACGGATCTGGACCCAATATGTCTCCTTGGGGTAGGGCTATGGTCTTCTCAAGTCTCAATAAAATTGAGAACTTTATACGAAAGCCAACACGCCCAGATTTTCTTGCATTACAAGATTTTACACCCTTAGTCCCACTTGAAGATGGGTGTTTGAGAAGGCATTAAGACACAAAGTATTTTATTTATAAGGCCTGGTATCCAATTTCATATTTAAAAAGGCAGCATGATTAGTATCGAAGTCCCTGCAAGCTTGATCATATGCCTGTCCCCGTATCCCTCCTCTTACCGTCGCCGGCTCTACTGAACGATAAAAGTCCCTCCAGCTTTCTGGCATTTTGATTGAGTCAGGTGGGGCTAACCAGAGACGATAAAGACAACGTTTTTCTGATTCTTTGTCAAAATCTATATAGTCAGTTCTGGAGTGGAACATTGTATAGTTATTAAGGATCTGCATGTCACCTGGTTCGAGGTACATTGTGTACATCAACTCAGGTCGCCGAAGTATTTCATCTAATACATCCATTGTCTCGCGTTGAGTTGCAGATAGTTTCGGAACTCCCTCGAGATTCTGTGCAGATTGTACCCTGTTTCGGTTCCATTTACAGAATAATTGTCCATTCTCTTCCTCAAACAAGGGCTGACCATAAAATGGTGTTTCATCATCTGCCTGTTCACTTTGCCGACTGAAGTAAAAATATTCTCTAGCGATTTCCGCAAGATCAGGACGCTCTTTGATAAGGTAACTTTGAGCTGTAACGCCGCTTGATATCATGCTTTGACCACCCGATTTGGCTTTGTTGTAGCAGGTCAATGTAGTCAAGTCGGCCCCGTCTACATGAAAATCAAGTTTAGCATTGGACGAATAACCACGTCCGTTGGCTGCCCGATAATTAGTCCCGACATCACGAACCGCCGCGATGTACTGTGAAGCTAAACCTTGGGGTCGAGCAACGCCAGCACGGAGACCAATGCCCCAACTCAAAAGTCTAAATTCCTCATGACTAAGTTCGTTCCGTGGCAACCCCCTGACAATTGCAAGCCCTCTTCCGTGCAGAGCTTCTGCGAGAGCTTTCTCTATGGTGCTCCAGCTAGACCCAAAATCAAATTCATTTGGAGAATAATCAAATAAATTTTTATCTTTCTCGTAGATAGACTGAATTAAGTCATGAAGTTGTTTTTTTTCTTTATCCGTAATTTGAAAAATCCAGTCAGTTTTATTTTTTAGATCACTGGTTTCCCAGCAAGCTCGGGTGTTAAATTTCTCCATCTTTTTAAAAACCTCTAGGTCAATTAGTTTTTAGGGCCTCTTCGAGTTTACTCGCTTCTGCTTGATTCATTTTGTAGGCATGATCTTCATCAGGGAATGAACCTGACCGTACCTCATTTGCATAATCTGAAAAAGCTTTGATTGCCACCTCTCCGACATTTCCATAACGTTTTGCAAATTTAGGTTTAAAGCTATCAAATGAGCCAATCAAGTCAGCACCGTTCAATAATTGACCACAACTGGCTCCGCCGGCCCCAATTGAAAATGTGAAGATATCTACAGCATCCTCTACCGCCTGGCCAACCTGAGGTGGAACTGCCTCAACTTCCATGCCGATCGCTCCAGCCTCTTGAATTGCTTTGGCATTATCGATAATGGTTAAAGCGTCCTGGGCGGTTTTTCCTTGTAATTTAAAGCCTCCATAAGAATTTACAAAGTGCGGGCACATGCCAACATGGCTCATTACCGGAACCCCCGAATCTGCTATTGCTTTTATGATTTCAAACTTTTCCCTTCCTCCTTGCATCTTAACTATTTCTGCCTCGCCTTCTTTCATTAGCCTGAGCGCATTATGAACAGCTATGTCTGGTGTTGGATAGGACCCGAAGGGCATTGCGGTCACTGTTAAGGTGTTTGGTGCGCCTCTTCTAACTGCCTTGGTATGCTCTATCATCATATCTACGGTCATAGGGAGCGTCGTGGGATGTCCATATAACGTCATGCCTAAAGAGTCGCCAATACCAATAAAGTCAATGCCGGCCCTTTCAGCCCATTGCGCCATTAAAAAATCGGGCGCTGCTACCATAACTACTCTTTGGTGATCTTTCTTTCTTTGAATTAAGTCTGGAACAGTTAATTTTTTCTTGTCTTCGTTCACCCATTTGTCTCCTATTACAAGGGATAAAATTCTATTGGATATTTTAATTTACTGCAGCTATAGCCTCGATTTCTACTTTCACATCGGGACGGAATAATTCCGATACATAGATCCAGCTCATGGCGGGAGGTTGCTCTGAAAAGTACTGTTTATTTGATTCCTTGATAAGCGCGTTGTCGGGTTTTTCAGTTAAAAAGATTGTTATTCGTGCTACGTCCTTGAATGTGCCCCCTTCGGATAAAACAATGGAATTAATATTATCGAGCGCCTGATGGTATTGTGCCTCTATTCCATCGAGAATATCGCCACTCATAACGTTTCCGATTTGACCCGCAAGAACAAGAAGGCGTCGGTTAGCAGGAATAATAGCGAGGTTGCTGTACCCTGCCGCAGGCATTGGAACGTTTTCGGGATTACAAAATTTTATGCTCATTTCAAATCAAACCTCACGTTTTGCATTTTCAAATATCATTCGGCTGCGAGAAGTGCATCAAGATCAATTTCTTTTTCTTCTGCAGTAGCTGCTCCTATCCACGCGTGCTCAGATACGTCAAAAACAACGTCGTCAGGACCTTTGAATTTTGTTTCATAAAATTGTTCCGTCGAATTTGGATCTTGTTCAAGGATGCATGGTGCTCCCAAATCATCGAGCGTACCAAGCGTTTTGTCGAGATCTTCGACAAGGACACCAAAATGGTGAATGCCGACGTAATCAAGCCCTTTTCCTAATTGGTCAACATTTTTAAAATTCAAAACTGCTAAATTTAGAGTCCCATCACTAAGGTAGATACCCCAAGCTAGACCATTATCCGGATCATCACGGTCGCCGACACGTCCTACTTCTTTAAAATCAAAGGCTTTGCAGTAAAACGCAGCTGTAGCCTCGGGGTCTTTTGTCGCTAATGCAATGTGTCGAAGTTTGGGCATCGTTTATCTCCAAAATATTTTAATCTATTTTTACCTAATCTTATTTTGTAGCAAAGAAAAAATAGATCTGTTTTTAAAGATATTTAACTCTCGATTAGTTTTGCTTTTCGCTAAATATCCGGGTGATTGTGGGAACTAGCTTCATATTTCTGGTTACCAACTATAGACACTTATAAGTAAGCAATAGATAATTGTGGCCATTTGATATTAATGTTTTGCCAAACTTGCATAGGAACGAACTATGGTAACTAAATCCAACACGGATAAAACTAGTAGCGAAGCGTCTTGGCGTTGGGAAGATAGTAAATGGCAAAAAATCATCGATAAAGTGCGTGCTGGCAGAAGTCTCAAACCAAAACAATGGAAAAATGGGGCTCAGGTTGCTGTCGCCCTCTCTTTTGATTCAGATCATGAAACTACGACGCTCAGGTGGGCGGATGACTCTCCGGGCAGGCTCTCCCAAGGACAGTATGGCGGGCGAGTGGCTATTCCAAGAATAAGAGAAGTTCTCTCCAGATACAGTGTTCCAGCATCATTTTTTGTGCCAGCGGTTGTCGCAAAAATACATCCGAAAGAACAGAGGGCTCTAGCGGACGAAGGACATGAAATCGGTATCCATGGATGGATCCACGAGTTAAATAGTGAACTTTCATATAGTGATGAGCGCGACTTGATGCTGCGGTCGGCAGATGTGTTAGAGGCTGTTAGCGGATTCAAACCAGTAGGAATGCGAACGCCAAGTTGGGATTTTAGCCAGAACACATTATCAATTTGTCGTGAAATGGGTTTATTATATGACTCCTCGTTGATGGCTGATGATGAACCCTATGAACTATTAGAGGATGGTAAAGAAACTGGAATTGTAGAGTTGCCAGTAGAGTGGATACGAGATGATCATCCTTACTTCAATATGGATAGGTTCTCATCAGTGCGTCCATATACGTCGCCATCTTCGGTACTGGAAATTTTTAAAGCTGAATTTGATGGTGCGTATAAAGAACGTGGCCTCTTTTTGCTTACTCTACACCCGCATATCTCTGGGCACCGATCAAGGATTATTATATTGGAGAAATTAATAGAGTATATTAAATCGTTTAAGGACGTATGGTTTGGCACACATGCGCAAATTGCAGCATATTGTAAAGAGCATGCCTCCGTGGAATAAAAAAAATTAAAATTTTGATTGAGTACTATATCAAAACAATCTTTTGAGGATTTAAATATGGGTTATCGAGTGGGTGTTGATATTGGCGGCACCTTTACTGACTTTTGTGTTTTTCATGAAGAAACGGGGCTACTTAGAACATTAAAAGTCTTGTCACGTCCAGACGAACCAGGGGCAGAAGTTACAACTGGCTTAGATATAATTTCAAACAACTATGATATCTCTGCCTCAAGTATCTCATATTTCACCCATGGTACTACCGTTGGAGTTAATACTGTCATACAGAGGAAGGGTGTTAAATTATGTTTGTTTACCACCGAAAACTTTGAGGACGTGCTCGAAGTTGCGAGACTGAAAATGCCTGATCCATATGATTTGTATAGCGGTCGACCCGAGCCGCTTGTCACCCGTGAAAAAGTATTTGGAATACGAGAGCGAATTCTATCAAATGGTGATGTCGATATTCCTGTCGATGAGAAAAGTGTTCGTGACGCTATATCTAAAGTTAAACGTTTGGGTGGAGAAGCCATAGTAATTTCGTTACTTCACTCCTACAGGAACCCAGATCATGAAAAATGGATTGCTGAAATAATTAGGCTGGAAGCACCAGACATAAGTGTGATTTTAGCGAGTGATATATGGCCAGTCATTCGCGAATACGAACGCACTGTGACTGCGACAGTTTCTGGATATGTACAACCCAAGGTCGAATTTTACCTCAGTTCTCTGCAATCGGCATTAAAGGCGTCAGGAGTGGAGACCGAACCAATGATTACTAAATCCAATGGGGGTGTGATGACCGCGGAACGAGGCAAAACGGATTGTGCCCAAATGCTGTTGTCAGGTACAGCTTCTGGTGTGATGGGCGCGGCTAGTATTGCCAAGCAAATAAAATCGCCAATGTGTATGAGCTTGGATATTGGAGGGACGAGCGCTGATGTCGCCATTATTGTGGATGGTAATCCTCAATTTGGTGCGGGAGAAATGATAGGAGAGTTTCCGGTTTATATTCCAAGTGTATCTGTCACGTCCATTGGTGAAGGCGGTGGATCAGTAGCTTGGGTTGATGATCAGGGCGTTTTAAAGGTCGGACCAGAGAGCGCTGGTTCCACCCCTGGACCCGCTTGTTATGGCCGTGGAGGTACTAAGCCCACAATTACTGATGCATTGGTTTTGCTGGGGTTTCTTGGCAATGCAGCACTTGGTTATAGTGCAGTGGATATACAGATAGAGCGTTCTAAAGAAGCAATAGATCCATTGGCGGATTCATTATCAATGACCACTGAAGCAGCGGCGGAATCAATTATTAGGATTGCAGTCTCTGGTATGTATTTAGAAATTAGTAAATTAGTTTCCCGTCAAGGAATTGACCCGAGAGACCTATCCCTGATTGCATTTGGAGGGGCTGGGCCAATGCTCGCGTGCTGGTTGGCGGAGGAACTTTCAATGAAGAATGTTGTGGTTCCTCTTGTCCCAGGAGTTCTGAGCGCATTCGGAGGATTGGTGGCTGATATCAAGAATGATTTTATTAAAACGATCTACCTTGATTTAAGTCCGGGTAACATCGGAGACATTCAACAAGGTTTTGGTGAATTAGCCCGTAAGGCGATGCGCTGGATAAGAGAAGATCAGGGGTTTGAGGGTGCCGTGAAAATGAAACCATCCGCCGACCTGCGGTATAGGGGACAGTCGTACGAAATCGATACCCATCTTGAAGCGCAGTGGATTGAAGAAGGTGATATCAATAAAATAGCTAATGCGTTTCATGTTGCGCATGAGAAAATCTACGAACACTCAGATAAAGAAGCGGAAATTCAGGTTATAAACCTGAGAATGGTAATAATTGGTGAACCTAAAAAACCTGAATTCAAACCGTTTGATAAAAAAGTATCAGCGGTTCAGCCAAGTCAAGAAATTAGGGTTTTTGAAAATGGTAATACCAATCAAGGAAAAATATATAAGCGGTCCGAAATGAGGGTTGGGGATAAGATATTGGGGCCGGCTGTCATTATACAAGACGATTGTACTACTTGTGTGCCCACGGGATTTGATGTTCTTGTTGATGGATATGGAAACCTTATTATCGAAAGGGTAACTCAATAATGGCTATTGATAAGGTTACTTTAGAGATCCTTAAAAATCATTGTCGTGCAGCTGCAGAAAGTATGGCGTATACCTTGCACCGAACAGCGCACTCTACTTTTGTTAAAGAAACAGAGGATTTCACAACAGGCCTGACTACACCTGACGGGGAGACTTTTGCGGCTCCTGTGGAGCTTGGTGTTACTTGGTTCGTTGGATTAAATTATAAAACTGTAATTGAAATGATCGATGTGTATGAAGAGGGCGATATATGCATGACAAATGATCCTTACAGCGGTCATGTTGCCACCCATTCTCCTGACATGCATTGTTGGAAGCCAGTATTTCATAATGGTGAATTAGTTTGTTTTGTTGTTGGGCATATCCATAACACCGATGTCGGCGGTGCTGTTCCTGCGAGCATTTCCCGTACCTTATCGGAGATCCATCAAGAAGGAATAAGGATCCCTCCCGCAAAAGTAGTAAAGAAGGGAAAAATCAACCAAGAATTGGTTGATATCATGTTGGCTAATGTAAGAATGCCTGAACAAAATTGGGGTGATTTAAAAGCACAGTTTGCATCATTGAATACGGGAGAGCGACGTGTTCACGAAATGATTGCTAAATTTGGTGTAGATGTTTTTAAAGCTGGAATATTAGACCTTTTAGATTATGCGGAGGCACAGGCTAGAGCGATTGTTAAAAACCTTCCGGATGGGGAATACTTTTTTGCTGATTACATGGATGAGGACTCAGAAGATGGTTTTCCCTGCCGGTTAGCGCTGAATTTGATCATAAAAAATGATACTATTATGTTAGATTTTACCGGAAGTGATCCCCAGATAGAGTCCTCAATTAACATTCCCACTGGAGGACAAGAGAGACATGCCCTCTTAATGGTTGGGGTGATTTATGTGCTTTATGCCCTTGATAATAAGCTTTTCTTAAATGCGGGAGTTTGCCGGATGGCGAATTCAATCCTTCCGGAAGGAACGGTCATTAATCCTCATTTTCCTGCTGCCGTTGGGCTTCGTACATTATCTGTACAGCGGCTGATGGGATTAGTGTTTGGGGCGTTTGTTCAAGCTGCGCCAGACCGTTTGCCGGCATGTCCAGCTAGTGGTGGCCCTATTATGAATGTGAATACTATTGATAATAGAAGTGGTAGACGAGTTGTGGCATCCATTGGTCCAATTATTGGTGGTGCGGGTGGAAGCCCGTTTGGTGATGGAACGGAGGGCTCGGGTGCAAATTCCTCTTTCCTCAAAAATACCCCTGTAGAAATAAATGAAGTCGAAGTCCCAATTAAAATTCACAGATACGGCTTAGCGCCAGGGTCTGGTGGGGCAGGGCAACATCGTGGGGGAACAGCGATTGAGATGTGGTTTGAAGCATTAGCGCCTAATACAAAGATCACCGCTAGAAATATGGACCGAACGCGGTTTACTTCTTGGGGGGTACAAGGGGGCGGGGCTGGAAGCTTATCCTATTTTTTACTAAACCCGGGAACCGATAAGGGGAGGGATCTTGGTAACCTCGATTTTTTAACGATCGGTCCTGGAGATATCATTCATGTCGCATCCGGTGGAGCGGGAGGATGGGGTGATCCATTAAAAAGAAATCTAACTTTAGTGCAACAAGATGTCGATCGGGGGTTTGTGTCGAAGGAAAGTGCTGAGCAACTATATGGTGTTATTTTCGTTGACGGTGTTATTGACCAAAATAGAACGAATACTCTTCGGCAATCCTTGTTAGCTAGAAAATCTGCAGATAAAAGCTTTTTTGATTATGGAAAAGGTCGAACAGAATTTGAGCTTGTTTGGACTAGAGAAAACTACGACTTGTTGACACAAATATTAGCTGCAGCACCAGTGCATTGGAGGTTCTTCATAAAGCATCGCTTGTTTGCAGAAATAGGAAATAAGGAAAATACAAATCATCGTCAGAGAATTAATATACTTTTTGATGAAATGTTAGACGAGTTTCCTCAACTCAAGGAATCAATGAATCAATGAATTTTAATTGAGGTTCTCATCCTTAATTGATTAAACCATGAGGTTTATCTGGTTTGGTTGCGGAAGATAATTGTTACTTTTAATCTTGTTTAAGATGAAATTTTTATTTCGAGAGCACTATTCAGCTTACGTTGTCCAAACAAATAAAAACTCCATATGCGGTAATTTTATTAATGCTTATGGTAAATAATAAATAAAAAATATTACCTTCATAATTGAAAATTTAAATTTTTTAAGGTCTGTTGAGTGAGCACGAATAAGCAAAAGATTGGCGTGGATGTTGGAGGCACATTTACTGATTTTTCTTGTCAGTTATCTGATGGCCGTCGTTTAGGATTCAAAATACCAAGTACTCCAGGCGATCCAAGCCAAGCAGTGATTGAAGGTGTTTCTGAACTCATAGAAAATTATAATGTGGATCCATCCCAAATAGAGTTGTTTGCCCATGGGACTACTGTAGCTACCAACGCTGTCCTTGAAAGAAAAGGCGCGACTGTGGGGTTGATTACTACCTCTGGGTTTAGGGATATTTTAGAAATCGGACGCCAGATGCGTCAGCAAATGTATAGTGTCCGATTAGAACCAGAAACGCCAGTTTTCCTGGCTCCGGGTCGAAGACGTTTTGGTGTAATTGAAAGAGTGGGACCAGACGGAGAAATAATTACGCCATTAGACGAGTCTAGTGTTTTGGAGGCCCTAACAAGTTTGCAAACACAAAAAGTGAGCTCAGTGGCAATTGTTCTTCTCTTTTCATTCATGAACCCGGTACATGAGAAACGCATTAGAGAAATTATACTCGACAATAATCCAGATATACTTGTTTCGCTCTCGAGTGAGGTTGATCCAGTATTCAGGGAATATGAGCGCACTGTGGTGACTACATTTGATGCATATATCAAACCCACTGTTGATCAATATTTGTCGAATCTATCTAAAGCGTTAGAGGATAAAAAAGTAGGCGCCAGCCTGCAAATTATGCAGTCCCGTGGCGGGTTAGCTGGGGCAGAAACAGCAAGAATAAGGCCAGTGCGTTTATTTTTGTCTGGACCTGCAGGGGGTGTCATGGGCGCTCTTTCAGAAGGGAAAATAAATAATTTTAAAGACCTCATTACAGTGGATATCGGCGGTACAAGTTGTGATATAGCGCTTGTCAGCGATGCTAAGCCACTTATTAGACAAGAGGGCGTGATTGATAAGTATTTGGTTCGTGTGCCTATGGTGGATGTAAATGCTATTGGTTCAGGCGGGGGAAGTATTGCCTGGTTGGATAAAGCTGGAGGGTTAAAGGTAGGCCCTCAGTCAGCTGGTTCGGAACCGGGACCTGCTTGTTATGGGCGAGGCGGTGTCGAACCAACGGTTACAGACGCATCATTGGTGTTAGGATTGATAGATCCCGAATATTTTGCAGGCGGCCGATTCAAGCTTGATGCAGATAAAGCCTATAACATTATTTTAGAAAAAATTGCCAAACCATTGTCGTTATCGGTAGAGGAAGCTGCTCTTGGTATTCATAGGGTGCTAAACGCACAGATGGCTGAAGGAATTCGTTTTGTTTCAATAAAACAGGGTTTTGACCCCCGAGACTTTGTTCTTATGGGATTAGGTGGGGGCGGGCCTCTGCATGCATGTGAGCTTGCGAATGAGTTGAATATTCAAAAAGTTTTAGTTCCAAGACAACCTGGTGTTTTATCTGCTGCGGGTCTGCTAAGTGCTCCAATTGAACATGAGGTTTCAACCTCGTTTGGTAAGGCATTAAATGAGGTTTCATTACCAGAGATTATAACAGGTTTGGAGGCTTTGAGTGCTGAAGCACATAGTTTGATGAAAAAGGAAGGCGTATCACTAAACGATATAGAAATCTCCTTTAGCTTAGATATTTGCTATATAGGACAAGGGTATCATTTAGAAATTATTATTGATTTAGAATCAGAAAGTCCTCTTGAGAATGTATATCGGGATTTTCTGATTTTGCATGATCGCGTATATGGACACTCTGTGGAAGGGGACGTCAGAATAGTTAACCTTCGTGCTATACACAGAACACTCGTTTTAGAAGAAAAGGGACAAGTTCAACTTTCAAGTGACCGTTCAGTTAAACAAACTCGTCAAATTCTATGTGATGCCGCTTCAGGATTCATCGAAACTAATGTCTATGATCGATCAAATTTGACTAGGGGACAGGAGATTAAAGGTCCGGCCGTTGTTGATCAAATCGATACCACAACATGGATCCCTGAAGGATGGGCTGCCTGTGTATTAGAGGATTCAATGTTGTTATTAGAGCGGATGGGCAAAGAGTAATGGCGCAACTCAAAAAAGACAAATCGGACGCTATAACGGCAGAGGTGGTTCGTAATAAACTAGAGGGTATAGCTAATGAAATGCAATCCACACTATTTAGAAGTTCTTTTTCTCCCATAGTAAAAGAAGGGCTCGATGCATCGGCTAGCTTATTTACTATTGATGGTGAAACATTGGCCCAGGCAATAGCACTTCCGTTTCACCTTGCAACATTAATTCCAATGGTCAGGAAAATCATTGAGGAATTCAAATTAGATGAGATGGATGATGGGGATATTTATATCATGAATGATCCCTACATGGGCGGAACACACCTGCCTGATATAGCCCTTGTGGTGCCAGTTTTTTCAGGAGGCAAATTGATTGCCTTCAGTGCAGCGATGACCCATCATCAGGATATTGGGGGTATGTCACCAGGGTCTGTTCCTACAAATGCAACGGAGATTTTCCAGGAAGGTATTCGAATTCCTCCCTTAAAATATTCTAGTAAGGGAATAATTAATGATACTTTGCTTAAACTTCTAAAGTTGAATGTCCGTCTTCCTGATAGTTTTCAGGGTGACCTGAATGCGCAAATTGCCGCATGTGAAATCGGAAGACGTCGTCTATGTGATTTGGAGAACCGTTATGGTGTAGAGGCATTGAAAAATATTTTTTCTGATCTTCTTAATCGTAGCGAATTGATGACCCGTCAGGCAATTCAAGCGTTGCCAGATGGTTCTCACTCTTATGTTGATTATCTGGATAATGATGGGATTGATTTAGATACACCCATAAAAATAGAGGTATCTGTATTAGTTCAAGGAGACTCGGTGCATATTGATTTTTCAGGCACTAGCCAACAGGTGCGTGGCCCATTTAATCTTATGCCGTCAGGAGCATATGCTGCGGCCTATTTTGCTGTCCATGCTATGACCGATCCAAGTATCCCTACTAATGGCGGGTGCTTTAGGCCCATAAAATTAATGCTTCCGCCCAAAAGTATAGTTAACCCAGAGGAGCCGGCACCAGTAAACGCCCGAACCTCGACAATGAAGAGGGTGGCGGGTTGTATAACGAGTGCCTTAGGACAATTTTTGCCAGACCGTGCGCCAGCTGACGCCGCTGGAGAAATGCTTCTTCTAGCGTTTGGAGGAGAGAGAGTTGATGGAAGTCGTTACGTCGTTGGAGAATTAATCGCTTCAGGTAGTGGTGCTAGTGAGGGTATGGACGGGGTAGATGTTATAGAAACAGACGGTACGAACTGTATGAACTTACCTGTGGAAGCTCTTGAAATGGATGTTCCAATTAGAGTTCACAAAACGGAATTAAGTACTGGATCAGGTGGATCAGGTAAGTTCAGAGGGGGGTTAGGTATTATTCGTGAATATGAAATCCTTCATGGAACGGTTGTTTTTACGCATCGAGGTGAAAGACATAGTTACCCCGCGCGAGGCCTTATGGGAGGTGAACCTGGTGGGAAAGCCTATTCAAAAATTAAGCGACGTGATGGAAAAGAAATAGTTATAAAATCGAAAACAGTTGAAACCTTAGAGATAGGAGATCAAATTTTAGTTCAGACGGCTGGTGGCGGGGGGTATGGATGTCCAACCGAAAGGCCGGAACATTTGCAAAGAAATGATATAGCAGATCGTAAAACCCTCGCTCGTTAAAGACGAAGTTTTCAAATGTTTTAGTCAAAAGACCATACTTTATAGGAAACAGGTGATTACAGAATATTGAGTTTCGAGATAAGTTTTGGAGGATGATTATGAATTTCAAGAATAAAGTTGTGCTTGTAACGGGTGCTCAGCAGGGTATTGGTGAAAGTATGGCCATTTCTTTTGCAAAAGTGGGTGCAGATGTAGCAATCAATTGGCATGATAACGAGGAAAAAGCAAATTCCGTCGCTAAATCAGTGAGTCAGTTCGGTAATAAAGTTCTTCTAACTAAAGGAGATGTTTCGGTTGTTTCAGATGCACGAAGTATTGTCGATGAGACAGTCTCATCTTTTGGAGGCATTGATATTTTAATAAATAATGCAGGCATGTTCCCCAGGGTGCCATTTTTGGATATGGAAGAAGAAGATTGGGATTTTGTACTTGATATAAATCTAAAGGGTACATTCTTCTGTAGTCAAGCAGCAGCGCGGGCCATGGTTAAAAGTAATTCATCAGGCTGCATCATTAATCTGGCATCCCAAGCTATAAGTGGGAATTCCCCGTTGGGTACTCATTACTGCTCTAGTAAATCTGGAATTGTTGGCTTAACCCGTTCGGCGGCATTAGAATTGGCGGACAAAAATATTCGGGTAAATGCCGTTGCTCCCGGATTAACTGACACTGCCCAACCGCGATATGGAATGACTGAAAAACAAATTTCAGAAAGGGCTGAGTCGAGCCCCCTAGGACGAATTGTGCGACCAGAAGAGATTGCAGACATGGCTTTATTTTTGTGTTCCGATCACGCATCGATGGTTACTGGCCAAGTTTATCATGTGAATGGTGGAACTTATTTATCATAAACAAAAGTTGGATATTAAACGTGGATGATTTAGGAGAAAAATATGACAGCAGACAATAAGCAACGGGTCTATCAAGAACCATTTTTGGAAGAAATGTTTGAACGGTTGCATCATCACAAGGTTTCTCAAAAAGATTATACTGGTTTGGCAGATATGCTTAATCCGATAGAGGCGCTCGCTGATTCAGCTTCTTTGGGTTTAGATTTCAATGACGAGCCAGCAGATTTCTTAAGAATTCTAAACGAAGTAAAGTATCGTGGGTCAGGCAGATGAATAAGGTGAAAGAACTAACGGACCTTACGTTGATCGAGGTCGCTGCTGGCATAAAAAAAGGCACTTTTTCTTCAGAGGAAGTCACAAGACACTGCCTAACTAGAATAGATCAGGCGCAACCAATACTAAATTGTTTTATTTCTATTGATCAAGAAGCTGCGATAAAGGGTGCTCAAAAAGCAGATAAGAAAGTAGCCTCAGGAGATAAACTAGGAGTATTGCATGGGGTCCCCTTAGCCCATAAGGATATGTTTTATAAAAAAGGAAACAGATCAACGGGTGGTTCTAAAATCCAAAAAGATTTTATTCCTTCTTATACTTCGACGGTAATAAACCGATTAGAAGCTGCTGGTGCAATTAGTCTCGGTGGCTTGAACATGTCGGAATTTGCAAGTGGGCCCGTTGGACAGAATTTACATTTTGGTGACTGCAGAAATCCGTGGAACCCTAAACATGCGCCAGGTGGGTCTTCGTCTGGATCAGGGTCGGCAGTTGCGGGTAGATTAGTTTTTGGGGCTTTAGGATCAGATACGGGAGGTTCGGTCAGAATTCCAGCAGCCCTTTGTGGTTTGGTTGGAATGAAAGGTACACAAGGGCGAGTAAGTAGATATGGAGGTATGCCATTATCATTCTCACTCGATTGTTTTGGTCCTCTAACCCGAACCGTTAATGATTGCGCGCGTATCTTTTCTGTGATTGCTGGTCCTGATAAAATGGACCCAACCGCCTCTTTAACTGAGGTTGATGATTATGAGGGCATTTGTGGTAAGCCTATCGAGGGCATTAGGGTTGGTATTGACCTCCACTATGGAGGAATCGAGCCAAGCCCGGAAGTCGCATCTGCAATAGATAAGGCCCTCGAGGTATTCAAGAAATTAGGGGTGACAATCGTTGAGGTCACTATGCCTGATCAAGATGAACTTAATGCACTCTCTAATGTGATTACTCGTTCTGAAGCGGCAACACTTCATAAAAAATGGCTTACAACGCGCCGTAATGAATATTCTCCTCAAGTCCGTCGCCGGATTGAAATAGGTCTTGCTATACCGGCCACGCGGTATTTAGAAGCGCTAAGTTTGCGTTCTCATCATTTATCTAGATTTAATGAAGCTGTTTTTGAAAAATGTGACGCTTTAATACTTCCAACTGTCGGTGAGCCATCGCCAACTTTATCAGAACTTGATATTGGAGACTCAAAAGAACTACCGAGCATGTTGAGGCGGTTAACAGGATATACACGACCGGTGAATTATTACGGTCTACCTGCTCTAAGTGTGCCAGCGGGTTTTTCAAAAACGGGCCTTCCGCTTGGCATTCAGTTAGTAGGAAGACCTTTTGCGGAACAATTATTATTCCAAATGGGGGCAGAGTTCCAAAAATTGACTGATCACCATTTTCAATCCCCTGATTACTTATGAGGAATGAGACGATAAAAGGATAAGGAAAGTTCGATAGAGATTTGAAAGATGCATTAACCTAGGAGGCGAGACATGGGGCGTTTAGCGAATAAAGTTGCAGTTATTTCTGGAGCTGGAGCAGGTATTGGCAGAGCAACAGCAAAAATGTTTGCAAGAGAAGGGGCTTCTGTAGTTGTTGCCGACTTGGATGAAGAGAAGGGACTTGCTGTTGCAGCCGGGATAGGCGAAGCGGCAATATTCGTTCATACAGATGTAACAGAGGAGAAAAGTGTCGAGAACTTAATGAATGTAGCAGTAGAGAGATTTGGGAGCTTAAATATACTTTTTAATTGCGCTGGCGGCTCAGTAGTTGGTGATACTTTGGTCACGGAAGTAGATATGGACGTTTGGGAGCACACTATTCCATTAGACCTAAGAGGGCCATTTCTATGTAGTCGTTTTGGCATCCCTAAACTAATTGATAATGGAGGGGGAAGTGTCATTAATGTCTCATCTGTAGTTGCGTTGAGAGGTAATCATCCTGCGCATGTCTATTCAACTGCTAAAGGAGGCTTGATATCCTTTACACGGAGTTTGGCCGGTGCCTACTCCGCAAAGGGAGTAAGAGCCAATGTGATATGTCCAGGATTGATTGCTACCGATCGGATAAAAAACAAACCCGCATCCTCGAGAAGATCAGAGATGGTTGCGACCTACAAAAAATATGAATTTGGCTCAGGCGAGCCCGATGATATAGCAAATGTTGCATTATTTCTGGCATCTGATGAGTCCAGAATGGTCAATGCTGCCGTTATACCAGCTGACGGAGGTATTTCGGCTTATTAATAATTCTCGAAATGTTGAAAGCTATTATTCCGGGAAATCTGCTAGATTCGGCATATTGTATCGATCCTCAGCATTGACCCACCCTTTGAAATTAGGTTTTCTTTTCTCGGAGAATGCTGCTCTCGACTCCATGCGATCGTTAAGGTCCCCATGTTGATGCAAGGCATCGGCTAGAGCATCTTGCTGCGCTGTCATTGTGGGTCTAATCTGTCTCATCATGTGAACAGTATTAACTCTTGCTGCTGGCGGCAATGTTAAAAGATGTTCTGCCATTTCCATTGCGGTTGGCATTAGTTCATCGGGTTCCACCAATCGGTTTATAAAGCCTAATTCATAAAACCGTTGTGCTGAAAAACGGTAGCCTAGCGCCATCTCCATTGCGATTGGGTATGGCATATTGGCAAATGTACCGTGGTTATAGCCCCCTAGTAGCCAACGTTTTGCTTCGGACACCTCAAAAACAGCATTTTTAGATGCAACTCGAAGGTCGGTTCTTTCTACAAGCATAAAACCCCCACCCATGGCGAAGCCATTGATTGCCCCAATGACTGGTTTTTCAAGTTCCATATGCCAAAACGGATCCCTAGTTTCTATTTCACTTCCGCCGGGTGCTCCTTCTGCTAACGATTCTTTCATATCTTCTCCGGCGCAGAAACTTCTACCCGTTCCTGTGAAGATAGCGACTTCAAGGTCTGGGTTTTTTCGAAACATGGACCATTGTTGCGCAAGCTGTTCTCTTAATTCTTTTCCCATGGCGTTGAGACGTTCAGGTCGATTCATACGAATTACAAAAATTTGTCCATGCTGTTCTGTTTCTACAATTGCCATGAAAAGTTCCCGCCTTTAACCTAGATATAATTACTGAAAAGAATTTTAGTGACTATTTTTGATTTAGTATATTGTGAAGCATTATCGTAGTCCAAAAATAATAATGGAGGAAGGCTCGTATGATATGATTATAAAAGAAATTCGCAATGATTTTGGTGCACAGATATCAAACGTTGATCTCTCCATTTCAATTAACAAGGAAGATATAAAAGCTATTTTAAAAGCCATTGATGATTTTTCGTTTTTGATTTTCCCCGATCAGTCATTAAGCGATGATAGTCATCTCGAATTTACAAAATTATTAGGAACACCAGAACCAAATCACGTAGCGCAAGGTCGCGATGGTATCATCAATTATTTTGGAACAATAGGGAATGTGCAGCCTGATGGTACTGTGCAAGGAAATAATCACCAGCAGACTAAATTTCTGACAGGAAATAACATGTGGCACACGGACTCATCGTTCAGGAAAGTACCCAGCTTTGTCTCTATTATGATGGCTTATGAAGTTCCAGAGGAGGGCGGTGAGACACAGTTTGTTAGCGCGCGATCCGCTTATGCTCGGCTACCGGACGACATGAAAGAAAAAATAGACCCCCTAGAGGTAATTCATGACTATGTTTTCTCTCGCTCTAAAGTGGCGGAGGTCGACCCCAAGCATGCGGCGTCGTTACCTCCCATTACACAGAAACTGGTTAGGAGAAATCCAAATACCGGAGCAAAGAATTTCTATATAGGATCTCATGCTAAAGAAATCTTGGGATGGAATTATGATGATAGTAGATTGCTCTTAGACGAGTTGTTGGCGGAGACGGTGGCTGATGAATATGTCTATACCCATACATGGCAACCTGGAGATCTCGTGATTTGGGACAATCGTTGTATCCTACATAGAGGGACAGGATATGATGCTGATAAATACCGGCGTTTTATGAGGCAAACCAGAGTAGCCGGTTCAGGTCCAACCCTAGAAGAATAAAAATATTTGGTCCCTGAAAGAATTATTTATCTGAAAACATATCTCAGTGAGATTGAAGAAAACTTACCAACCTACTCCAAAGTCTCCTAGCGAGAAATCATTACCTTTATTTAAATTCTTACCGCTTACCAACTCCATGGGCATATCTTCCCAGCTTGCCGAGGCATTCGGCATAATTCGGTTCATACACGAAGTAGACGGCATATACCGAAGTGCTAATCCAGCACGGCGTCGGCCAGAGGAATTGGCTGCTGAACCGTGAATTATACCAATATCGTGCACTGAAACCTGTCCAGCCTTTAATTCAATGTATCGTGCGCTTTTTTGATCGACATTTTCAATTGGAAGCTCCCGATTTAATGTCAGGTTTTTATTCTCGACTAGATTATGTTTCAATGCGTCTTTTTTATGGCTACCCGGAATTACCTTCATCGCTCCATTTGCTTCATCAACATCGTCTAATGCAACCCATATGGTACAAGATTTCATGGGCTCTACTGGCCAAAATGGGCCATCTTGATGCCACGGTACGGATCTGCTACTTGCAGCTGGTTTACAAAACAAATGCGTAAACAAGAGGATTAGGTTTGGTCCCATCACGGACTCAGCTATTCGAAGTATCCGCGGATCATGCACCAGCCAATGAAAAACTGGGTCCCCTTCAACCAAATAAGGCTTCCCTTTATTGAGGTGAGGATTCATCAAGCGATCAGGCATTATAGTAGGGTTTTTAGATAGGACTGCACTTAGACCTGTCTGGAGCTTTGCTAGCTCGTTTTTTTCGAAGCGAAAACCTTTTGGCACTACATAGCCATTCTGGTGATAAGCCTTTATCTCGCTTTTACTTAACACCACAAGCCTCCTATTTTTATACTCCCAGACTTTAAGTTATCTGACTTTGCCAAAAAAGGTTTGAAGAAATGAATAATTTTTATTTAAGAAGCCACCATATACGTATCTCTGTGGACGCCCTCCATATTCATACCCTCTATACGAATAAGTTTGGTGGAACCGGTTCTCAGCGGTGAATGTAATTCTCCCACTTGATATGCATAAGCCATACCTGGTGTTAGCTTATATGTTTTAACCTTCTCAACAAGGCCAGGAGAATCCTCGGAAGGTTTTTCAACGCATCTCCAGTCAGTCATTTCTGTTGTACCCTCGGCTTGTCCATATATAGCCCAGCTAGGACCATGATCATGTGGAGGGCTAGTTTTAGCACCTGTGTATACATGTGTGAAAATACAAAACCCTAGCTCAGGATCTTTATAAATCAGTTTACGCTCTTCGTTGTTATCCGGTGGAAAGTAGGTCGCTATGAAGTCATTATCTTTGCATGCTTTCTCCACAGCTTGTCTTACAAGTTCTGTGCCCTCAGCGCCCGAGTTTCTATTAAGCGCAGCTTTGCATTCATTTGAAAAATCTTCAAGCGAGTAAGACATGAGTGAAATCCTTATGGAAAATACAAAACTTTATTAATATTTTTCACTTTTTTTAAAAATAGTCAATTAGTACAATAAATTTATAATACAAAATGAATCTCGCGCTTACTAAGCCGCTCGAGCTGACCGCCTTCTATGAAAACGTTTAACCTTTCGACTTTTATTATTTTGTGGCCCCTCATTTTGTTGTCGTTTGCTGTTTTTATGAGTTGGCTTAGTTTCGTCGTTTGATGGTTCGCCGCCGGAAACCAATATTTTGTGCTTAATTAATTTTTCAATATCTCGAAGATATGGTTGTTCACTTGGATCGCATAAAGAAATGGCTGTGCCATGAGCTCCAGCCCGTGCAGTTCTACCTATACGATGGACATAATCTTCTGGAACATTTGGAAGTTCAAAGTTTATAATATGGGTAATTCCATCCACATCGATTCCACGAGCCGCTATATCTGTTGCAACCAGTACCTTAACTTCACCTTTCCTGAAGGCTTCCAAAGCTCTTTGTCTGGCAGCTTGTGATTTGTTGCCGTGTAATGCTTGCGATTCTATCCCTAGTTTATTGATTTGCTCACAAACACGATTAGCCCGGTGTTTTGTTCGGGTAAAAACTATCGCTCGTTTTAAATTTTGATCTCCAAGTAAGTTTTCTAATTTGGCACGTTTTTGATCTTGTCGAACAAAGAAAACGCTTTGTTCAATTTTTTCTATTGGAGTGGCGGTAGGCGCAACCGAGATTTTAGATGGATTGTGCAAGATCTTATTGGCCAGACTTGAAACAGCAGAAGGCATCGTTGCTGAAAAAAATAAAGTCTGCCGCGCTTTTGGAAGTTGATCTACAATTTTGTTGACGTCATTTATGAACCCCATATCCAGCATCCTATCGGCTTCATCCAAAACGAAATGCGTTACTTGATCGAGGCGTATAAACCTTTGTTCTATTAAATCCAATAATCTCCCGGGTGTCGCTACAAGAATGTCAACGCCACGTTTCATTGCTTTTACCTGCGGGTTTTGGCTGACTCCGCCATAAATCACGGTATAACGGAGGGGGACTTCTCTTCCATAAGTTCTTATGGCATCACCTATTTGGATAACTAACTCACGTGTTGGTGCTAATACAAGAGCGCGTGTTGATCTAGTGATCGGGCGTGTTTCAATTTTTGACAAAATTTGCAAAATGGGTAATCCGAAGGCGGCTGTCTTCCCCGTTCCTGTCTGGGCAATACCCAGGATATCTTTTCCATTTAATGCCATTGGAATTGCTTGTGTTTGAATTGGTGTCGGCTCTATGTAATTCTCTGCCTTCAAGACGCGCAATAAAGGCTTCACAAGGTTTAAGTCTTCAAAAGTTTTTACTGTCACATGAGTACTTTCTTTTTTATAAGGATTCTTAATAATGCGAAGATTATTGTGTCGTCCTCAATATTATTCTTTTTTGTGGTAATATATATTATTGGTTCAGTGTATAAAGCTTAGTCGTCCCGATAGAGGTATTTAATGAATAGTTTTTAAATTTTACCAGTCCAGTACACTCACCATTATAAAATACGTGAAGAAAGAATACTATAATATTGATTTTTATACAATAAGTCTATTCGGGCGTTTGAATTAGTTTCGAACTAGCAGCTGATACAAGTTTTGGCAATTTACAAAAGTGTCTTATAGTCAATTTATGGCTATGGGAGTTCTAACATACTAATCAAAGGAAATAATTTCGGTGGATATGAAACATAAAACTACCAATCTGAGAATTAATAGTTCGCGCCTTTGGGGTTCCCTTATGGAAATGGCGAAGATAGGACCGGGAATTGCTGGGGGTAACAATAGACAGGCGCTAACCGATGAGGATGCACAAGGCCGAGCACTTTTTCACCAATGGTGTAATGATGCTGGTCTTACAATGGGTATTGACCAAATGGGAACGATGTTCGCCCGACGAGAAGGGACGAGCCCAGATCTTTTACCAGTATATGTCGGCAGTCATCTAGATACTCAACCAACAGGTGGTAAATATGATGGAGTGCTTGGTGTCCTCGCTGGACTGGAAATCATTAGAACACTGAATGATCAAGGAATAAAAAACAAAACATCCTATTGTGGTAGTGAATTTCACGAATGAAGAAGGTACAAGGTTTCCTCCGGCGATGGTTGCATCCGGGGTTTTTGCGGGTGTGCATAGTTTAGATTGGGCGTATTCAAGGGAAGACTCAGAAGGTAAAACTTTTGGCGAGGAGTTGAAAAGAATTAACTGGATGGGAGATGAGGAAGTTGGCGCTCGGAAAATGAAAGCATTTTTTGAGTTGCACATCGAACAAGGCCCCATACTCGAATTGGAAGAAAAAGAAATAGGCATTGTAACTCATGGGCAGGGATTGAGTTGGTTAGAGATCACGCTGACTGGTAAAGAGAGCCATACTGGATCCACGCCTATGGCTATGCGGGTTAATGCTGGATTAGGAATGGCGAGAGTAACGCAGCTTGTCGACGATATTGCTCATCGCTATGAACCAAATGCGGTCGGTGCTATAGGGCAATGTAAT